>NZ_JBDSQY010000202.1:0-9132 GCF_039929585.1 Capsulimonas sp. | reverse complement strand
GCCAAGCATCAAGATGGAGTTTTTGACACTTCCATCGAGAACGAGCAAAGTCGCAATAAATCTGATCAGATGGCGGAGGCCATGTGAGCCAGGAAAAGAGAGAGCGGTAAAACCGCTAAACTACAGTGGGATAGTTATGAAGGCGAAAAAATCGGACAGCAGCCGCAAGTGTACGCCCTGGTCTACGGACTGCCCGACGAAAGCCGAAAATTAGACATGACCGATCTGATTATGAATCGGGGCAAAGGCAGCGAAGAATCTTTCGCCTATTGGACATTAAAGTCCATGTTTGCGGAAGGAAAAGACCAGTGGGCGCTGGATTATATGCGCAAAAACTGGGGAGAACAAACCAAACTTGCCTCATTTGATGGCGCCTGGCATGAAGGCTGGGATCTTCCCTGGGGATCGACTTCCCATGCCTGGTCTTCCGGCCCCACCGCATTGCTTCCCCAAAAGGTGCTGGGATTGGAGCCGACCGGATACGGCTGGAAAACCTTTGTGGTGAAGCCGCGCAGCGGGGACTTAACGTGGGCGAAAGGAAAGGTTTCCACCGTCGCGGGGGACATCACTGCTGACTGGAAGAAATCCGCCGGAAACCATTTCGCACTCAAACTGCATGTCCCTAAAGAAACTCAAGCCAGCGTCTATTTGCCTTCTCCGAATTTGAGTACAGTAAAAATCGACGGAAAGACGCTGGCGAAAAAGCCAGAAATCAAAGCGCGGCAGGAACCTGAAAAATGGGTTATCCTGGCGGTCGGCTCCGGCGATTATCAATTTGAATGTGAAACCAGCAACCACAGTTAGGATGAGAGAACTCAACGATGCAATATCTCAAAAACGCCACGGTGTTTGTGACGATCTCCGCGGCAACATTTGCCGCCGGAAGCTGCGCCCCGGCGCACGTTGCCCATGCGCCCCTGGCCCCGGTAACATTGGCTCTAGCAGCGTCCGACCCCGCCAAGCCGCCAACTATCGATCCGACTTACGGACTGCCGCTGCCGGCAAAGGTGAAAGCGCCCGCCGTCACGTCTCCGACGGCTCAATGGATCTGGGCGGACTCGAGAACGGACAATCAGACGATCTATTTGCAGCGTGCGTTCGATCTTAAGGCTGCGCCCAAAAAAGCGGAGATGTATCTCACCGCCGACGACTTTTTCACATTGTTCGTCAACGGCAAGCAAGTCGATCAATCGACGCCGGACCCCAATGACCGGGATGTCTGGAAGCGCGTCCACCGGATCGATGTCGCTCCGTATCTGCGCGCCGGCAGGAACGCGCTGGCAGTGCGCGTCGTGAACTCCGGCGGAGAGGCAGGCTGCGTTGCGCAGCTGAAAATCGATGACCTGGCCGCGATCCTGACGGATGCACGCTGGCGCGTCGCCACCGGCGCCACGCCGCCCGCCGACTGGAGCGCGGTGAATTTTGACGCGGGCGCCTGGAAGCCGGCCACAACACTCGCTCCAATTGGCGGCGGTGTTTGGGCGAACGTGGGCGGCCTGCAGGGCTGGCCTGGTTACGACTTGATGGGGGAACCCTACCTCGCGCATATCACACTGCCCTTTGCCAGCGTGGCGGACTCGCATCCCGGCGCCGGCGTTTTCGCTGACGCCGACAAATTGGCGGGCCACTCGGACGCCGTACTGACCGTCACCCCGCCTCCGGCCGGCGCCACGGACATTCCGAGCCTGCTGCTGGACTTCGGGAAAGAGATCGCGGGACGCGTCAAGATCGAACCGCTGACGGACGGAACGGTCGTCGTGGCGACGGGCGAATCGGACGATGAGGCCCTCACCGCTCCCTGGGGCGGTCCCCATCCCCTGGCGCTCATCACTGGAAACACCGCCTACACACCCTACAGCGCGTTTCGGTATGTGTGTCTCACGTTTCCCGCCGGGACTTCGACGACGCCGATCCGACTGCGAGTGACCGTCGACCACAAATACTATCCCGTGCAGTACCAGGGCAGCTTTGACTGCTCCGACCCGCTGCTGACGAAGCTCTGGTACACGGGCGCGTACACCGCTCATCTGTGCATGCAGGAAGATATCTGGGACGCCCCCAAGCGAGACAGAGCACGCTGGATCGGCGATATGCATGTCTCCGGCGAAGTAATCAACAATATTTTTGCCGATAAGTTCTTGATGGAGCAGACAATGACTCGTCTGCGCGACGATGTGCAGGGAGGCAAGCCCGATACGGAGCTTCCGAACAATCACGTCAACACCATCCCCGGCTATTCCTGCGCCTGGATCTGCACACTGGCCGATTTCCACCGGCACATCGGCGACGATGCGTATCTCAACAAACAGCACGATCGCCTGATCTCGCTTTTGGAATACATGCGCGGCGAACTCGACGATCGCGGTCTGTTCGCGAATAAATTGGGCAAGTGGCCCTTCGTCGACTGGTCGCCGGAGTTCAATGGAGATCATCCCATGGCGCGGGCGACCACGCATCTCTTTTATGTGAAAGCCGCCCGGGAAGCCGCCTTCCTGCTGCGCGAGATGAACGACAAGCCCAGCGCCGACAAATACGAAGCCTGGGCGGACACCCTGACTGCCGCCGCGCGTCAGTATCTGCCGGATACAGCCACGGAGACTTACGGCAACCGCCTGCAGGAGAACGCCATGGCGATCTACTCGGGCGTCGCCACCCCGGCGCAGCGAGCCGCGATCTACAGCAAAGTCTTGACGCCCGACAGCCCTTCCTGGGACAAGTCCGGCGCGCTGCTCGGAAACAACCCGGTGCTCTCGCCTTACTACGGCAACTACATTATTGCGGCCATGGGCCAAACCGGGCATAACGCCGACACAATCCGCGTGCTGCATGACTACTGGGGCGCGATGCTGGCCGAAGGCGCGACAACATTCTGGGAAGGTTACGATCCCAAGTGGCCGAAAGAGCACTTCCATAAGTTCCTGCAAGCGGACGACAAAACGGGAATGAACGCCAGTCTCTGCCACGGCTGGTCGGCGGGCCCGACGAACTGGCTGACGGAGCAGATGCTGGGCGTCACCCCAACCAGCGGCGGTTTCAAGACCGCGAAGATTGTTCCGGACCTCGGCGGCCTCGCCTGGGCCGAAGGCGCCGTCCCGACCCCGCAGGGCCTGCTTCGCGTTCGCGCTGAGCAAAGCGCCAAGAAGATGACCGTCACCGTCACATCGCCGAAGGGCGTGTCTGCGATGGTCGGCGTCACCGGCTCCGGCGTCACGGTCAATGGGCGGCCGGCAAAGACCACGCAATCGAAAGACGGCAAAACCTTCGTCACGCTCACACCCGGCAAAAGCACCGTCATCTCGCAGCTTTAGAATTGGCGCGCATCCTGTGTCATAATAACCTTGCTGTGATTAATTGAACCCGTCGCGTCCCCAAACGCGGCGGGTGCGGCAAGGGATGCGTGTGACTTCTGAAGAGCAAGTGCGGCGAAAAATCGAGGGCTGGCAGGCGGCGCTGATCGACCTGACGCGGCGCAATCCGCTATACGCCCTGGCCCCCAAAGCACGCGGCGTGCTGCCAATCGCCGATCCCGGTCTGGACGAGCTGTACACGCTGCTTGTGCGCAAGCGCAAGGCGCTGACGTTTGTCCAGAGCCAGGTTGATCCCGATCCTCTTGCCGAGCCTAAGCCAAATAAGGCGGGCAATATCGCCCTCGCCGAGCTTGAGTACAAGATCCTCAACAACCTGCGCCTGCGCGGCGTTTCGGCGCTGCGCGAGCAGGGCATCAATATCCTGTTTCTCGCCGCCGGGATGCTGGAATGGATCGATCCCGACACCAAAACACCCACCCGCTCGCCCCTATTGTTAATCCCGGTCCAATTGGAGCGCCTCCCCGGCGGCGACGCCTTCAAACTCACGCGCTTTGAAGACGAGATCGAACTCAATCCCACCCTCAAATATCGTCTCAGCCAGGCCGATCTGCGGATCGAACTGCCGGAGCCGCCCGACGAGGAAGATTTACTCCCCAGCGCTTATTTGGAGACCGTCGCCGCGCTGCTGCCGCAGCGCCCAGACTGGCGGGTTACTCAGGAAGTCGTACTCGGGCGCTTTTCGTTTCTCAAAATGGTGATGTACCGGGACTTGGTCGCTCACACGGAGCAGGCGCGCGTCCATCCCATCGTCGCCGCGCTCGCGGGAGATCGTGATGCGCTGATGAAACTGCCGCCGGTCGATCTCCCGCCCGTCTCCGAGCTTGACGAGTCCCTGCGCGGCGAGCGCACCTATCAAGTGCTCGACGCCGACCCGACCCAGCAGCGGGCAATTTTGGCCGCCCACGCCGGACAGAGCTTTGTGCTTCAGGGGCCACCGGGGACGGGCAAGACTCAGACAATCGCGAATATTATTACGGAATGCATTGCGGACGGCAAGCGCGTTTTATTTGTCTCGCAGAAAATGGCGGCGCTCGACGCCGTGTTCAAGCGTCTGCGCGACAAGGGCCTTGCGGATCTGTGTCTCGAAGCGCACAGCCACAAGGCGAACAAGAAAGATGTGCTCGACCAGCTTCGCCGCGCCCTGACCGCCCGCCGTCAAACGCTCAGCGGCGCCGAATTCTCCGTCGAGGAACTCGACGAAGTGCGGGACGCCCTCGCTGAAGTCGTCACCGCCCTGCATGCCCCCCAGGAGCCGCTGGGCCTTTCGGTCTATGAAGCGAACGGCGTCGTAGCGCAAGCATCTACGACCGTCGAACTTCCCTTCGCGTTTATCGGCCCCGAACAGGTCTCGCGCGAACAGTATCGGCGCCTAGAATCGCTCGCCGAGCGCCTGCAAAATTACCATTCGATCTTCGCCGAAGTCGCCACGCACCCCTGGCGCGGCATTCAGGCCCAGCGCTTCACATTGGATCTGCAAACGCGAGTCCGATCCGTCTTCGGCGACCTCCGCCCTCAGATCGATCTGCTTGTCAGCGAAACAGCCCAGCTCGCCGGCCGCTGTCAAATTGAGGCGCCTCAGACCATCACTAAGGCGGATCATCTCATGCGTGTTGCGAACGCCGCCGCGCGTACGCCGAGGCCACCCCGCGCATGGCTGACGGGTGATTCCCTGCCTGAGCTGCGTCAAATCGCATCGGGGCGGCAAGTGCGCGACGCCGGCTACCATTTGGCGAAGCAAACACTGCTAAGCGCCTGGACGCCCGCTCTCCTGAACCTCGATCATGCGGCGCTTCTCGCCCGCCTCGGCCCAAAGAATGAGCCGATCTTAAGACCCGCGATGGGCGCTGACTGGGAAACGACGATCGCCATACGGTTTGCCGAGCTGGACCGTGCGCTGAGCGAAGCCGACGACCGGATCGCGCGGCTGCGCGGCGGGCTGGAAGGTCTCGCGCAAATCACCGGCCGGCCGGCGGCCATCACGATCGGCGCCGCGCGGCACGAAATCCGGATCGCCGAACTGGCCCTGACCGATCCCCGTCCTGAGACGCACTGGCTCGACCCAGCCGCAGCCTCCGCGCTGCACGCGCAGGCAAACGAAGCGAGCGCACAGCACGACGCCTATCTGAAAAATCGCCAAACGCTGTTCGCCGAGTATTCCGGCGCCGTACTGGGACTCGATTTACCCGGTCTGCGCGCCCGGTTCGCCTCGGACTACGCCGGGTTCCTGAGGTTCTTCAAGCCCGCCTTCTATCGCGACCGCAAGACCGTCACGCTGACATTAAAACCCGAAGCGCCGCGCGGCCGCGATTTCCTGCGCGATCTCACCCTGGCCCAGGACGTCCGCGACCGAGGTGAATGGATCCGCGCACACGCCGCCGATCTGAATACATCTTTCGGACGGCATTATCGAAACCTGGAGACGGATTGGACCGAAGTCTCAACGGCGCTGAGTCAGACGGCGGAGATCGTCGAAGCGTGCTCGGGGGAAGTTTCTCCGCTGTTGGCGCAGAGCCTTGCCCGCTCCGGCCCGGCGCTGGAGCCGCTGCGCGCTCAGCATCAGCTGCTCCTCGCGCAGTCCCAAGAGTTAGACAACGCGCTGCAAACCCTGAGCGTGCTGGTCGATCTGACGCGCCTCCCCTTCACCAACCTGCCGCTGTCGCAGGCGCCGATGGATGAACTCGCCGGCTGGCTGCGCGGCGTGCGGGCGGCCGTTCAAGATGTCCACGCCGCACGTCAGGAAACGCTCACTTCCCTGCTCCCAAGTATGTCCAGCGAGAATCTGTCCCCGCTTCATCTTGGAGCGGCGCTGATCGAAGCGCGCCGGCTTGTCACCGAAACCGCCCAGATCGACGCCGAAGGCGCAAAACTGCTGGCGCAATATCAAGATCTATACAACGGATTGGACACGAACTGGAGCGCCGTGCTGGCGGCATTGGATTGGACCGAGAGCCTGCGCGCTCTGTATCCGGGCGTGACGCTCCCCGAAGGTCTGCGGGACGTGGTGACCGAAGGTCCCGCGCCGTTACTGTCTGAAATCGCGGAATCAGAACGCGCGACGGCGGCGCGCGCCGCCTCCATCCATGCGCTCATGGGTGAGTTAGGCGAGCTATTCACGGCGGAGCGTCTCACGGCTCAGAACCTGCCGCTTGCCGACGCCCCGTTTGCCGACCTCGCGGGTTGGGTGCAAGTTCGTTTGGACCGTATGGGTGATCTGGAGCGATGGATCGATTTCCAGAATTTGCGCAAAGAGTGTGAGGACAACGGCCTGCTCTCGTTCTTCGAGACGGCGACCAATCGCATCCCGCCGGCCGACCAGATCGTCCCTGCCTTCCGCAAGCAGTACCATCGCCTCTGGCTCGACGTCGTCACCGACGGCATTCCCGCCATTCGCCGCTTCCGAGGCGAGGAGCACGCCGCCAAGATCGCGCGATTCTGCCAATTGGATCAGCGTCAGATCGACGTCGCGCCCGAAGGCGTACGCGCCATCGCGCAGAAGCGCAAGCCGATCTCCCTCGAAGGCGCCGTTTCCAGTATCGGCGAAATGGGCGCGCTCAAAACGCAGCTCAGCCGCCAGCGCCCCAAGGCGATTCGCAAGCTGCTCGCCGACATCCCGAATTTGCTCTTTTTGCTCAAGCCGTGTCTCTTGATGAGCCCGCTCTCGGTCAGCCTCTTCTTAGAATCCGAGACGATCTGGTTTGACACCGTGATCTTCGACGAAGCCTCTCAGGTCTTCACCGAGGACGCTGTCGGAGCGATCCTGCGCGCCAAACAAGTAATTATCGCAGGCGACACCAAGCAGCTGCCGCCGACGTCGTTCTTCGCGGGACTTCAGGAGGACGGCGCGGAGAAGGACGATGAAGACAGCGGCGCGGCCGAGTTCGAAAGCGTATTAAAAGCGGCGGACTCGTTTGCCGATCCCGACTCGCCGCACTTCGCCGAGCACCCATTGAACTGGCACTACCGAAGCCGCCACGAATCGCTGATTGCCTTCTCTAAGGTCCACTTTTACAAGGAGCTGATCCCCTACCCGTCGGCCAGCCTCCCTTCGGCGGTCACGTTCGACTTTGTCGCGGACGGCGTTTACTATCCAGGAACGGGCGCGGGGCGCAATAACCCCATCGAGGCGGCGCGCGTCGTTGACCTTGTCATTGAGCATGTGCGAGAGAATCCAGGCCAAAGCGTCGGCGTCATCACGTTCAATGAGCCGCAGCAGACGACGATCCTCACGGAGATCGAGCGCCGCAAGCGAGAACTGCCCGATCTCATTCCCTTGCTCTCGGAAGAAGGCTCGGAAGGGTTTTTCGTCAAGAATATCGAAAACGTGCAGGGCGACGAGCGCGACGTGATTTTTCTCAGCCTGGGATTCGGCCACGACCCCAGCGGCAAGCTGTCCATGAATTTCGGGCCGCTCAATCAAGAAGGCGGCGAGCGGCGTTTGAATGTCGCCGTCACCCGCGCCCGGCGGCGCATGACAGTGGTCGCATCCATCCAAAGCGGAGAGATCGACCTGTCGCGCACCGATAAGCTCGGCCCAAAGTTGCTCAAAGCCTATCTGGAGTTCGCCGCCAGCGGCAGCCAGTCCGGGCTCAATTTCGAAGCGCACGCCGTCGCGGCCCAAAGCGCGTTCGAGCAGGCGATAGAAACGGCGCTGATCCGCGCGGGCTGCCAAATGCGCCGCCAGGTCGGCCTCTTCGAATACCGCGTGGACCTGGGCATTGTAGACGACGCCGATCCTGGCCGCTATTTGCTCGGGATCGAATGCGACGGCCCGATGTACCGCGACGCCCCCGGCGCCCGCGCCCGCGAGCGTCTGCGCGAACAAGTTTTGGGTACTCTGGGCTGGCGATTGCTGCGTGTCTGGTCCTCAGACTGGGTACGCGACCCACAGCGTGAGATGGCGCGAATTACCGACGCCATCGCCCGCGCCAAATCGGGAAAGTGGGATCCGGAAGCAACGCTTCCTGCGCCAAAGATCGCCGAAGCCGAGACGGAAGCCGACGAAACCATGGGGACGCCAAGCGGCGACGGCGCATTCTCCTACGACACATCGGATGTGTCTCCGCTGAACGCCAACGCCGTTCAGGAGACACAGGCCGCGTACACCACCGAGGGCGCGGTTCCCTTCGCGCTGCCTCCGGGCGTGGAGGTTTTTGAGCGCCGGTTCACGCCGATGCCCGGCGGCCGCGACACACTTTACGGCGATCTGCCGGCGCAGCAAAAGGCCCGCGCCGACTTCCTCGTCCAGCTGGTCGATCTAGAAGGGCCGCTGCCGCTAGAGACCGCCGCGCAGCATGTCGCTGAAATGGCGGGTGTCGCCCGCGCCGGCGCCAAGATCCGGGAGATCGTCGAAGATATGGCCGAAGCGCTCACGCTTCAGGACCGCATCGAACAGCGCGATGGCTTCCTCTGGCCGCGCGGCGGCGCCCGCCCAACGCCCCGCGTGCCGGCAGTGAACACGCCGCCGCGCCCGATCGACGAGATCTGCCTGGAAGAGATCGGTGAAGCCGCCATCGCCCTGCTCAAGATCGCCTATGGCATGCGTCGCGACGAACTCGTCATCGAGACCGCGCGCCTGCTGGGGTATCGTAACACCGGCGCCAACATCCGCGATCGCATCGGTGACGCATTATCGCTATTGGAACTAGACAATCGCATCCATGTCGTCGGCACGCAGATCCGGGCGCTGGAGATAGCTTAAAGGCCCTTCCGCCCCAATTCGTGTGGGTGTTTGGCCCCTCCGCCCCGGGAGAAGATGGCCCCTCCG
>NZ_JBDSQY010000201.1:0-5791 GCF_039929585.1 Capsulimonas sp. | reverse complement strand
CAAGGGAGGGGTCGGCCGAAGGCCGGGGGTGGGTCACTCAGGAGCGGCCCGAAGGCCGGGGTAGGTCACGCAGGGGTAGGCCGGTGAGTGGTTCTTCGCGCTTAAGCCGCGATCGCCGTCACATCCCCATTCATTTGCTCGATCAGCCACGGCGGCAGCGGAGCTTCCTTGCCCTGCTCCAAAACGACCGTGGTGCCGGTCGGGCCGGTCATGAGAAAGAGATGATCCACGGTGCTCAGCATCAGCCAGAAGCCGTGGCCGAGAGTGCCGGCGGTGGTGTAGCCGCGCTCTAGGGTCGCGCGCGGCAGATGGTCCAGGGTGATGCCGGAGCCGAAATCGCGCACCCAGACCTGAATGCGGTCGTCCTTGCTCAGCCGCACCTCGCCATGGCCGCCGCCGCCGTGGACGACAGCGTTCATGGACGCTTCCGAAACGGCCGTGACAAGATCGTCGATCCGCTCGATCGGGAGGCTCGCCTCAACCGCCGCGTTTCGCGCGAGATCGCGCAGCGCCTTCAGTCCGCTGGACTGGGAAAGCTCCACGCTCCCACTCACGATGCGCCGTGACGCCGGCAGCCCTTCCTCCGTGTGACACAGCTTGAGCCGGCCGTTGCTCACGCACGTCAGGACTTCCTGAAGGGCCTGGTTTGTTCGCGCCAGCTCATCCGTTCTCTCCTCCACCCGCTGCTCCAGCTTCTCACCAGCCACCCGCAGCAGCTCCGCCCGCTCGGACGATTTCTGGGTGAGAAACACCGTCCAGCCAAGCAGCGCGGCCATCGACAGACCGCCCGCCAGAGCCCAGTACGGCAGCATCGACTGCGTCTGGACATACTGGACAAGCACGGGATGCGCCTCGGAGTATTGGTGGATGATCGCGAGGTTCCCGCTTTGGTCCACTACCAGCGCCTGCCAGAGGCTCACCGACGCCGCCATGCCGAAGATCGTAGCGCACAGCGGCAGCCATCGCGGCCGACTTACGCCCCGGCGCTGCTCGGCAAGCCAGGCGCCTGCAAGAGACCCCAGCCCCAGGACCAAAAATCCGGCGGAGGTGTGGACCGCCATACGCGTCAGCTGTCCCCAGCGGTACGCTCCCGTGACGCCGATGAAATAGCCCGTCAGCGCGACGGCGCCCAAAGACAGCACGACCGCGCCCGCAATCCCGAGAAACGCCGGGCGGCGCGCGCCCTCACGCAGGTTGTAGAAAATCTGCGCCAGTCCCAGAGTCGTGAAGCACGCCGCAGTCGCGACCGCCATCCGCCCGTAGTGCAGGATGCCGGAACGCACATAAGAGCGCATCAGCAGCTCGTCGATCCCCAGGCTGACATTGAACAAGTACTCCGACAGGGTCAGTCCGCCGATCAGCGCTAGGACGGCGCCGCTCGCGAGCGCGATCCGCCTTCGTCCCAGCGCGAAGGCGCCGAGCGCGGCGCCGCTGAGAGTGAAACACAGAGCCGTGTTGTACGCCATGGCGACAAACGACGGGTGGATCTGAAGAAGCGTCAGGTTATGCGTGTACCAGCCGGTCAGGACGGTCAGGCCCAGCGCCGCCGCCAGAACGCCGCACGCGAGAATGATGGAGCGCAGACAACTTTGACTGCGTAAGGTGAAAATATCCATAATAATTACGACCGAGATCCATTCGGTTCAGCGCCGCGTCAGACAAAATCGGGCAAAAAGGGACATCGCAGATAAGAATTGGCGCTCCTCCCGAGTATTATTCCAGCATTCCTCAGCGATTTCATGAGAAAGAAATGGGAAGCTAAAAAATCTCTTACGTTTATGCAGGTTAAGCAGTCGGGTATTCTCACTCTAACTTATGTCCGTGAGGAGAACACCCATGGCTCCCGACCCCGCCGGCGATCCGCGATCCGCCGGGAACAGCAGAACCACCGGCAGCGTGGCCGATATCGACAGCACGCAGGATTTTGAAGATCTCGACGGTGATATCGACATGACGGACCGGGGCGTCAATCCCGGCGACAGCGGCGGCGCCGCCAATGATGGGGGCTCGCCGCAGGAAGTCATCCCTGACGTGTCAAACAAGGCCGCCAGCGATGCCCCGAGTTCGTTCGGCGACGATCCCAATGACGCTTTCGATTCCGAAGCGCCCACGGGATAAACAAAGATGACACAGAAGACATCCCATCCGCACGCCTCACCCCCGCCGCCGCCCCAGGACCCAGCGGAAACGTCCTGGGATTTCCCCGGCTGGGGCACAGCGGAGACCATCAAGGATCTCGGCACGGAGCAGGTGCGCGTAACGCATCTGGACTCGGGGATCGCACACAAGCTCGGCGTGTGGCGATCCACCGCGATTTGCGGCAACGACATCACCTCCAGCTGCCTCTATGTTACGGCCATTGCGGCGTTCTACGCCGGCCCCTATGCGCCGATCGCGCTGGCGCTCGTCGCGGCCGTGCTTTACCTTTATCGGAACGTGTACGCCGAAGTCGGCACCGCGCTGCCGCTGAACGGCGGCGCCTACAATGCCCTGCTCAACACCACCACCAAGGGACAGGCGTCCCTCGCCGCGTGCCTCACCATTCTCTCGTATATCGCGACGGCGGTGCTGAGCGCAGACGCAGCGATGCACTACGCAAGCAATCTGATCCCAGGATTGCCGATTATTCTGGCGACTGTCGGCCTGCTCGGCCTCTTCGCGCTGCTCAATATCTTTGGCATCAGTGAATCGTCCGTGGTGGCGCTCGGGATCTTTCTCTTCCATATCCTGACATTGACCGTGCTGTGCTTCGCCGTGCTGCCGACAGCCTGGGCCCACCGAGACATCCTCGCGCAGAACTGGAGCCACCCACTGCCGGGCGGCGCGGCGCGGGCGGTCTTCTTTGGATTCTCGGCGGCGATGCTCGGGATCAGCGGCTTCGAAAGCTCCGCGAACTTCATCGAGGAGCAAAAGCCGGGGGTATTCCCGAAGACGCTGCGCAATATGTGGGCGATTGTCGCCGTTTTCAATCCGATTATCAGCGTGCTTGCGCTGTCGCTGCTGCCGCTCGCGGCGATCACGGCAAGCCCCGAAGACCTTCTGGCGCATATGGGTTTGGTGGGCTCGGGCGTTTGGCTGCAAAAATGGGTCAGCATCGACGCCGTGCTGGTGCTCTCCGGCGCCGTGCTCACAAGCTATGTCGGCGTGACGGGCCTGGTGCGGCGCATGAGCCTGGACCGCTGCCTGCCGCAGGTTCTCCTTCAGGAAAACAAATGGCGTCACACCAACCACTGGATCATCCTGGCCTTCTTCGGCCTGTGCGCCTCGATCCTCTCGGTCTCACGCGGCGACCTTCTGATGCTCGGCGGTGTCTACACCATCGCGTTTCTCAGCGTGATGAGCCTTTTCGCGATCGGCAACATCCTGCTCAAGGTCAAGCGAGGCCGGCTGCCGCGCGCGATCCGAGCGTCGTGGCCCTCCGTGCTGCTCGCCCTGGCGGCGACCAGCACAGCGCTGGTCGGCAACATCTTGATCAAGCCCGCCTACGTGCGCGTGTTCCTACTGTACTTTCTCTCAGCAGCCGCGATCGTCGGCCTGATGTTCGCGCGCGTCCAGATCCTGCGTCTGATCCTGGCGGCGTCGGAAACATTTTTGGAGAGTCTGCGCGACGGCAACATTCACTTCAGCCGCTGGATCATGACACAGATCACGGAGATCAACGGACGGGAAGTGATCTTCTTCGCGGAAGACGACACTCTGCCCATGCTTAACCACGCCGCGATCTACGTCCTCGAAAACGAGCAGAACAAACGCCTGCGGATCGTCCATACCTATGTCAGGGAAAGCGATATTCCCCCAGACCTCGCCAAGAACATCTCGCTGATCGACCGTATTTACCCAGACCTTCGCATCGATCTGTTGCTTGTCAAAGGCGAATTCGGTCCCCAACTGATCGAGCACCTCTCCCGCCGCCTGAACGTACCCAAGAACTACATGTTCATCGGCACCCCCAGCGACCGCTTCCCCCACAGCCTCGCCTCCCTCGGCGGCGTGCGGCTGATTATGTAGACACTGTGCAATGACAACTGAATTCACTTGTTACAGATATTTCACTTGAGCGGTATAATGTGGCTATAGGAGAAATTTCATGGCTACAAACACCGACACTTTTTCGCCCACGCAGCACGATGCGATGATGGCGGCCAAGGCGTCACGCCAGCTGTCTGATTATTCAAGCCGGCATATCGACATTCAAATTCAGCTCGAGTCGGAAGGTGATCGAGAGCAGATCGCTCTGCCGCCCATCGTTGTTAAGCTTTTGTCGCATATCCTGGATGAAACCGCAAGCGGCCGCACGATATCGATTTCGCGCGTGGAATCAGATATGACAACGTCGGAAGCGGCCGACTATCTCAATGTCTCACGTCCTTACTTGACATCGCTTCTTCAGCAGGGAAAAATTCCATTTCACCAAGTCGGAAGCCATCGGCGTGTTCGCCGTGAAGACATTGCGAAGTACAAGACGAAGCAACGAGAAGCTTCTTATGCAGCAATGCGGGAATTGCAGGCGCAGGCGGAAGAATTGAAGATATAACGCTAATCGCCGCGACGGAATTGCACGTGGGTTTTGGCGCAGAACCAGGCGATTTCATCTTCGGTAAATGGTGTTTGTATTCCGGCTCGGAAACTTCCGCGCGCTCGTCGCCGCCCGGCTCCGCAACGGAATAAACCATAGCAATCGGCATCAATGTAAATGCCGCAGACGTTATCCGGCAGATCCCAACGGATCGTAACTTTTGGATCTTTCAGCGGGGGATAAGGTCCGAAGCTGATCCCTAGCAGGGCGCCTCCAGCCGATTGATCAAGATTACGGATGTCAGCTCGAATATATGGTGAGTTGGTTGTGGTATAGATTACGAAGCCCCATCGGCCCTTAGAAGATTCGTCATTCAAAATCACGCAACGCTCATCATCAGCCATTACAAACTCATTTCTCACGCATTTTCCTTATGCGAGGAAGTCACGTGGGTCAGGAGCAGCACCCAGAGGCTGAGGGCCATGTTGAAGAGTGGGATTTGCAGGAGCGGCGGCAGGGCGTAGATCAGGATGACGAGGGGGATCCAGGTTCCCCAGCAGGTGACGAGGGCGGGGATGACGCGCTCTTTGTAGAAGGTCCATGTGAAGACGCCGCGCAGGGCGCTGGCGCGGAACCCGCCGTTTTTCCACTGATAGCAGATCGCGGCGGCCGGCGTGGAGTAAATAGGATTGTACAGGAACATGTCCACGATAACTTTTTTAGCGACGACGGCGATTGTGACGACGCTTCCGAACCAGAGCGCCTGGCATCGGTAAAAGACATCAACAGCGAAGCCGTTCCAGCCCCAATACGGGATCGTGAAGAGCAGGTTTTCTAAGTTTTTGCGGCGGACACGTCCCTTTTGGTAGAAGACTACCGTCAAAAATTCGGGGATCAGCGCGCCGGCGACGATGGAGGCGAGGATGCTGAAGCCGAAGTTCAAGTGGGCTTTGACGTCCGCGACGGACGACAGTGCATGGCGCACCGCCGGAATCGTGTAGTAGCCAACGACCACGAACAGCATCGCCAATTGGATCAACAGACTGGGCGCCAGGTTCGCGCGGGCAGCCCGCAGACCGGCGCGAAAGGGATGGAAGCGGTCAATCGCGACCGCAGGGGAAAGGTTTTGGCTCATAAAATTACCAATATGATACCGGACTTCGTCAAGACCGGACGTATCTGGAGGCCCTCACTTGACATTCCTGGCCGTACACCCTATAATTTCGTGGAAACCACCGTATTTCACATCGGTTCGTTCGACACGTCAAGGAGCAC
>NZ_JBDSQY010000200.1:0-29490 GCF_039929585.1 Capsulimonas sp. | reverse complement strand
CGCCACCCCTCCCTTGAAGCAGGGAAGGGTAATTAGGCTTTGTTGTCGCAGGGGGCTTTCGTCCGAGAATCTTTTTCCCACCCTTCCCAGCTTCATGGGAGGGGTGGCGCGAAGCGCCGGGGTGGGTCATATAAGGGCGCCCCGAAAGACCACGCCGCGCCCTTAAACAAGAACTAACCATGAAACCAAATCACATTGCAATACTCGCCCTCGCAGGCCTCATCTCGACCAGCATCTCGACCAAACACGCCGCCGCGCAGGCCACGATGACGAATGTCGACGACCCGCACGCGCACGAAACCAAGGCGCAGCGGGACACGCGGATGAAATGGTGGCGCGAGGCGCGCTTCGGAATGTTCGTTCACTGGGGCTTGTACGCCGTGCCCGGAGGGTTCTGGAACGGCAAGCCGGTCGGCGGCCGCGCGGTGAACACGCAGGGATACGGCGAGTGGATCATGCACAATGCGGAAATCCCCGTGGCGGATTACGCGACGCTGGCGCCGCAATTTAACCCGTCGAAGTTCAACGCCGACGCCTGGGCCCAGGCCGCGAAGGACGCCGGGATGAAGTATCTGATCTTCACCGCCAAGCACCACGACGGCTTCGCCATGTTCCATACGGCGGCCAGCCCGTTCAACATCTTCGACGACACGCCGTTCCATCGCGACCCTGTCGCCGAGCTCGTCGCCGCGTGCCGCAAAAAGGGGATTAAGTTCGGAATCTATTATTCGCAGTCTCAGGACTGGCATCATCCCGGGGGAGCCGCGTGGGATGGTCACTGGGACAAGGCGCAGGACGGCGACTATGATAAGTATCTGCGCGAGATCGCCGTGCCGCAGGTGCGCGAGCTGCTGACCAAATATGGCCCGATCTCATGCTTTTGGTTTGATACCGATACGGACATGACGCCAGAGCGCGCCGCGCCGTTTGTCGAATCGCTGAAGCTTCAGCCGAACATCATTTACAACAACCGATTGGGCGGCGGGTTCTCGGGAGATACCGAGACGCCCGAGCAGCATGTGCCCGCGACGGGATTTAAGGGCCGTGACTGGGAATCGTGCATGACGATCAACACGACCTGGGGCTACCGATCGGACGACTTCGACTTCAAGTCCACGGAAGACCTCACACGCAACTTGATCGACATCGCCTCCAAGGGCGGCAACTATCTGCTCAATGTCGGCCCCGACGCCCAGGGGATCATTCCAGAACCGGAAGTGTCGCGCCTCAAGCAGATGGGCGCGTGGCTGAAGGTCAATGGACAGAGCATCTACGGCGCGCAGGCCAGCCCGTTCAAGCGTCTCCCATTCGAAGGCCGCGCCACCGTCAAAGGGAATACGCTTTATCTCCATGTCTTCTCCTGGCCGGAGAACGGCCTGACACTGCCGGGCCTCCAAACTCCCGTGAAGAACGCGAAGGCGCTCGCCACCGGTCAGAAGCTGACAGTATCTAAAAACACGGATGGGACCGTGACGATCTCCAGACCAAGCAAGCTCGATCCCATTTCCACGACGATTGCTCTGAATCTGGCCGGCCCCCCAGCAGTGACGGAAACGGCCGCCGTCGTCACGCCGGGAGCCGACGGCGCTTTCAATCTCGGCGCCGCGAGCGCGGCCCCCGTGGGAGACACAATCGCTCTCCAAGGCGCCGGCGATAGCGCGAACCTGGGATATTGGACCGAGGCCGGCGACGCAGCCGAATGGAAGATCTCCGTCCCTGCGAACGCCGGCGGCGCTTATCAGGCGGCGCTGGAATACTCCTGCGAACCGGGCACGGAGGGGGCGGCGTACTCGCTGCGTCTCGACGGCCTCGAAACGGGGATTACCGGGTCGATCGCGGCCACATCGGGATGGTCGGACTTCCAGACCGTGCCGTTGCCGGGAACGCTGACGCTGACCCCGGGCGCGCACACTCTCCGGATTACGCCGACCAGTAAGCCTGGTTTCGCGGTCATGAACCTGAAGCGGATCAAACTCAGCAAGGGTTAAACAAAAAACAGCGACTGATTTTATGACCAAAAAACTTTTGGTCATAAAATCATGAATTATCACATATCCATAAAGAAATATCACATTCTCCAGATTGACGAAGTGTGTTAAAGGACCTATAATCAGAGCAGCTCCCACAGAGCATATTGGACAAAATTTTACCATTGACATCAGCTCACACCTTTGGTATAATAAAATTACAGACTTTGGTCAACATGGTCATATCTGTATAGGGAGCCAGAGACGTCTCGCACACCGACAACGCCGTGAGACAGATGAACGACTGTACATGCGGTCACGGCGAGTCAATGCCCGTGTATTTATCATGAAGGAGTCTTTTATGAACAAGCGATCTGGTTTCACATTGATCGAGTTATTAGTTGTTATCGCAATAATCGCGATTCTTGCCGCGATATTGTTTCCTGTCTTTGCCAAAGCCCGCGAGAAGGCTCGCCAGACCTCCTGTCTCAGCAATCAGAAGCAGATCCTGCTCGGCGTCCTGCAATACAGCCAGGATGTGGACGAACAGTTCCCCGTACTCTATACGGATACCGGCGCCGGAACCAACATCGGCTGGTATCAGGCGATCTATCCCTACATCAAAAGCACCGGCGTCTACACATGCCCAGACGATTCCAACAACAATGCCGGCGCACCGGGATGGATCGACGATACACAGTATCCGGTCAAGCGCTGCAGCTATATCGCTACCGTACGCATTGGGCTCGGCAACAATGACCCGCATATTTCTCTGGCTCAGCTGCAATCCCCCGCTTCAACGGTCTTCATGACCGACGGCGCCGTCCAAGCAACCGCTACCGCCCCGTATGTCACGGTGTCTTCCCCCGTCAAGAAATTCGCCTGGATCCTTGAGGATCCGGTCAAGGATGGCAGCTTCACGCCTGGTCCCTCGCTCGTCACGGGAACCAGCGATGACTGGGGAGCCCCCTCCATCCGCCATACCGACGGCAGCGTCGTCGCCTTCTTCGATGGGCACGCGAAATGGATGCGCCCATCGGCATGGTATTACGGCAACACGCCCTGGCTCGACCCGGAGTGTGGAGGAGGCGGCGCCAGCGGTACGAACAGCTACGGTGATTCCTGTAATCGTTAACGACATTCCACGAATGACCGGCCTTCGTCCAAATTTCGGACGAAGGCCGGGTTTGTTTGATCTTGCTGGCAAAGACGGCGAAACTTTGGTATAATATTTGTACCAATATCACCGCTTTGGACAAACTATGCTTGCAGAACGTCCCGCAACTTCGCGACATTCCAAAAACCGCCGCGGCCCTTCTCCGACCGCGCGCCAGGTGCTCACCATTCTTGAGGAGCGGATCGCCGGCGGCGTGTACCGCGCCGGCGATTGGCTGCCGACAGAGCGCGATCTGGTTCAGGAGCTTGGGATCAACCGTGCGGCTGTGCGCGACGCCCTGACGATCCTGTCGGAAAGCGGCCGCATCACCCGCCTCGCAGGCTGCCGTCCCCGCGTTTCTCAGCCCGCCGGAGACCGAACGAACGCTCGAAGCGCTCCCACGACTCATCCCTACACCATCGCCATCGTCCTGCCGCAGCACGACGGCGACTATGCCTCTCGGGAGATCATGCGCGGAATCAGCCGCGTCCTGCGGTCGCAGGAAACCCCGTGCCGGCTTCTCGTGCTGGACATCAACCTGGCGACCACGCTGCCGGAGCAGCTGGAGCAGGAAGCCTGCGCTGCGGTGGAAAACGAAAACATCGCCGGCGCGATTGTCTGGCCAACGCTTGCCCCGGAAACGCTCGCCCGATGGCGCCGCATTCAGAAGCTGGGACATCCGGTCGTGTTCGTCGATCGATGCGACACCGAGTCCCCCTGCGACTTCGTGGGCATCGACAACTACACCGCCGCCCGCGACGCCGTCGAGTACTTGATCGCTCAAGGACATACGCGTATCGCCCATTTGACCGACTCGGAACCCGTTTCTTCCGTGCTCCAGCGTCAGGCCGGCTATCGCGATGCGCTTCTGGACGCTGGCTTATCTTCCACGGAGCGCCTCTGGACTCTGCCGCACCACCGGAGCACGAACTTAAACGATCGGCTCGACCGTTATTTGCAGGAAGCGCCTCTTCCAACCGCCGTCTTTGCTTTGAACGACTTTTCGGCGAGTTTTCTGATCCAGCACTTGGAAACGCGCGGCATCCACGTCCCCGATCAGATCAGCGTCATTGGGTTCGATGACAGCGAACGATACTCTCCTCGTCCAGGCGTTCTCACGACGATCCGTCAGCCATTCGAGCGCATCGGCCAGCGCGCCGCTGAGATCTTCCTCCAGCGCCTGACGTCCCCCGATCCCGCCGCGCGATCCTTCCAGCATGTGCTTCTGCCGACCCAGCTAATCGAACGCTCCACCTGTAAACCGCTGGCGTAATCGCCAGCCATTCCCTTCGTCCGTAAACAAAAAAGCCGTGCGTTCGGAGCTCCGATCGCACGGCTTAACGCTCAGCACAGCGACTAAGGAGCGAACTGCTCGCCGGTGGCCGGGTAAGACGGCAGGGTGACCGGACCGACCTTGTCCGGCGTGTAGCTGCTCGCCCAGAAGTCCGGCGGGCCCTGGCTGTCCGGCACGGTATTGGCGACGCCCTTAATCCCGTGCTTCAGATAGGCGACGATGCTCCAGAGGTCGCTGTCAGAGAGATGGCGTGTGGAGGTCCAGGGCATCGGAGGCGCCAGATAGTGGGGCGCGGCGGGGAAGCCGCCCTGGCCAGGCGTGTCCCCGGTAATCACGCCGTCGGGAGTTGCTCCTGGGTCCAGCCCGTGCTTCAGAGCATTGTAGATCTGGCGGTCCGTATCATCAGCGATCCCCGTGGCGCTCGGCGTCAGATTGGGCGCATATGTTTTAAACGGCCCAATGTCGAAGGTTCCAGGATCTTGTCCGCCTGCGGTATAGCCGGACATCCAGTTCGCCGCGCCCGGGTTATTGACGCCGTGGGAGTGGCAGTCGATACAGCCGAGTGTTGTCACGAGATCGCGGCCGTGCTGGACCTGCGCCAGCGATGCCGTCGAGGACGGCAGGCCCGATGAGCCTCCACCGCCATCGTCGTCAGAACCACCGCATCCGGCGACGGCAATTACGCCGATTGCCGTCACGGTCAGCGCAATCCATGTCGCCGTCCTGCGTGTTTTGCCGACTCCCCTACGAGCCTCATGATTTCCCGATTTTTGAATAAGTGACACGGAATTTCTCCATTCCTTAAGTGATTGAGGATAACCACGCTGACTAAGCCGCGGCGAAGCGATTGAGAGAACTGTCCGGCAATACACGCAATGACTGCATTACCGAACACCGATTACATTTATACTCACGCAGGCGAATTTCCTGTTGCGATTTCATAAAAACGCTTACTCAACTCAATTATTTTTTGCTAATCTTGCATCGGCCACGGGTCTTAAGGAAAACTGCGTCTCAATAGCGAATAGCGCATGAGAAACCTCATTTTGAAAAGGCTTATCATGAAACTGCCTGTCCTGCTGATCCTGGCTTTAGCCGCTCTGACAACAGCCGCGCATGCAGCGCCACTGGCACTCTATGTTTCGCCCAAAGGAAGCGACGCCGCCACAGGCTCGTCCAAATCTCCGATGGCGACGCTGGACGGCGCGCGGGCGCGCCTGCGGACGCTCAAGACGGCGAGCAAATTGCCAAAAGAGGGCGTTACGGTCTGGCTTGCCGAAGGCGATTATCCCCTGCGCGACACGTGGAAATTGGGTCCAGAGGACGATCTCTCACCGATACCTGTCACGTACGCAGCCGCCAAAGGCAAGACAGTCCGGGTAACCGGCGGACAAAGCGTCGCGAATTGGACGCGCGTCACGGACAATGCGGTCCTGGACCGTATCGATCCGTCCGCACGAACGCATGTCTGGCAGTCTGATCTCAAGGCGCAGGGTGTTACGAACTACGGCGCCATCGTTTCGCGCGGCTTTGGCCGCCCACTGGCGCATGCGGCGCTAGAGCTGTTTTACAACGACGCGCCGATGACGCTCGCGCGCTGGCCCAACGAAGGCTCTTGGGCGATGACAGGCGGCAAGGAGTCTGAGAGCGCCGAGCAGCATTTCGGATACACCGACGATCGCCCCGCGCGCTGGACGAAGGCCGAGGACGCCTGGGTGCATGGATATTGGTCCTTCGATTGGGCCGACAGCTACGAACAAATTCAAACGATCGACACCCAGAAGAAGGAAATCACGACGGTCGGCAAGGGAGCCTTCGGCTACTCCGGCGCCCGGCGCTGGTACGCGCTGAATCTGCTGGAGGAGTTGGACGCGCCCGGAGAGTGGTATCTGGATCGCAAGACCGGGATTCTCTACTTCTGGCCGCCGAAAGGCGATGCACCTACTGGCAAAGCGGTTGTTTCGATCGCGAACGATTTGATCGTTTTGGACCATGTCTCCAATGTCACCCTGCGTGGGCTGACCCTGGAGGACTGCCGAGGCCGCGCCGTCACCATCAATGGCGGCGCGCGGAACGTTATCGATGGCTGCACGATCCGCGACTGCGGTAACCACGGCGCGGAGATATCGGACACGACGGACAGCGGCGTGCGCGGCTGCCGAATTTCCGAAACCGGAGACGGCGGCGTAATTCTGAGCGGCGGCGACCGCAAGACGCTCGCGCCTGGCCGTAACTTCGTCGAAAACTGCCGCATCGAGCGCTACAGCCGCTGGTCGCGCACCTACCGCGCCGGCGTGGTGGTGAGCGGCGTCGGCAACCATATCGCGCACTGTCTGATCTCCGACGCGCCGCACAACGCGATCTTACTCAGCGGCAACGATCACGTCATTGAATACAACGAGATCCACCATGTCTGCCAGGAAACAGGCGACTCCGGCGCGTTCTATATGGGCCGCGACTGGACGATGCGCGGCGACATCGTCCGGTTCAACTACTTCCATGACCTCGGCGGCGCCAAGGGATTGCAGGCCGGCGGGGTGAACGACGTTCAGGCGATCTATCTGGACGACACCGCCGCCGGCGCCACGGTCTTCGGCAACATCTGCGTCCGCGCCGGGCGCGGCGCGCTGGTCGGCGGCGGCCGTGACAACATCCTCGACAACAACATCTTCGTGGACTGCCGCACCGCGATCTCCTTGGATGATCGCGGGTTAGGCTGGGCCGCAAAATCCCTTCTTCCTGGCGGAGACTGGAACATGCAGGCAAACCTCGCTGCCGTGGGATACGACAAGCCGCCCTACAGCACGCGCTACCCGCACCTGGCGAACATTCTCCAGGATGACCCTAACGCGCCCAAATACAACACGATTCGGCATAACATCAGCGTCCGCTGCACTACCTGGCTGGATCTTTCCGAGAAGGCCAAGCCCGGCATCACCATCAGCAATAACCTCACCAACGCCGATCCGCTGTTTGTGAATGAGAAGCAGGGCGATTACCGCCTGAAGTCGAAATCGCCGGCGTTTAAGCTGGGGTTTCAGGCGATCCCATTTGACAGGATCGGGCCCATCCCCCCGCCGAAGTAAACTTCGGCTTCCCCCTTTCCCGGCTTCGGCCCTCCGGGCGGGAAAGGGGGCGTTCGTAACTGTGATCCAGGCAAGTGTTCCGTGTTTTGTGAGGAGGCTTTCGGGTAAGAAATTCTTCTCAGGACACGATAAAACTCGCCTGGATATGAGTTATCAGCACCCTTTTCCCCCGCGAAGCGGCTTGCTGGGAAAAAGGAGGAAGCGCGCTAAAGCGCCGGGGGAATAGGTCCCTCATCGCTTGACAACCCCTTGCCCCTCTTGCTATACTGTTGGGAGCCAAAACGGCGCTGCAAAGCCGCCTCCGCCATCTAAAATTTTCAACCCGAGGATATTCAATGTCTGAGAAAACTCCGATAACGGTCGCTAAAGGCGACGGGATTGGTCCTGAGATCATGGACGCCACCCTGCACATCCTGGAAGCGGCCGGTGCGCGTCTGGAGATCGAGGAAGTCGAGATCGGCGAGCAGGTTTACCTGCGCGGCAATCCGGCCGGTATCGAGCCGAGCGCGTGGGAATCCCTGCGCCGCACCAAGGTCTTTCTGAAGGCCCCGATCACCACGCCGCAGGGCGGCGGCTACAAGAGCCTGAACGTGACCGCGCGCACCATGCTGGGCCTCTTCGCCAATGTGCGTCCCTGCGTCTCCTACGCCCCGTTCATCAAGACGAAGCATCCGGTGATGGATGTGGTCATCGTCCGCGAGAACGAGGAAGACACCTACACGGGTATCGAGCACCGCCAGACCAACGATGTCGTGCAGTGCCTCAAGCTGATCTCCCGCCCCGGCTGCGAAAAGATCGTGCGCTACGCTTTCGAGTACGCGAAGTTTAATGGCCGTAAGAAAGTCACGTGTTTCTCCAAAGACAACATTATGAAGATGACCGACGGTCTCTTCCATAAGGTCTTTGACGAGATCGCGGTCGAGTATCCCGAGATCGAGAACGAGCACTGGATCGTCGACATCGGCGCCGCGAAGATGGCGGACACGCCCGAGAACTTCGACGTGATCGTCATGCCGAACCTCTACGGCGACATTCTTTCCGACGTCGCCGCGCAGATCGCCGGCTCCGTCGGCCTCGCCGGATCGGCGAATATCGGCGCGCAGGGCGCCATGTTCGAAGCGATCCACGGCTCCGCGCCGCGCCGAGCCGGACAGAACCTCGCCAACCCGTCGGGTCTGCTGCTGGGCGCCATCTTGATGCTGGTGCATATCGGCCAGGCCGACATCGCCGAAAAGGTCCACAACGCGTGGCTGCGCACCGTCGAAGACGGCGTCCACACCTACGACATCTTCAAGGAAGGCGTCTCCAAGGAAAAGGTCGGCACCCGTGAGTTCGCGGAGGCCGTCGTCGCGCGCCTCGGCCAGAAGCCCGAAACGCTCAAGGCTGTTTCCTACAACGCCGCCGCCGAACCGTTCAAGATCCCCGTCGCCAGCCCCTCGAAGATCGAGGAGAAAGTCGCCGTGGGCGTCGATGTGTTCCTGGACTACCGCGCCGGCACGCCCAACGAACTGGGCGACCAACTGGCCACCCTCGGCACGGACGCGCTGAAGCTCAGCGTCATCACCAACCGCGGCGCCCGCGTGTACCCCGGCGGCGTCTCCGAGACGTTCGTTGTGGACCACTACCGCGCCCGCTTCCTCGCGGCCGAAGGCGCCACGATCGACCATGCGGCGATCATCGCTCTGCTGACCAGCGTCACCGGCGGCGGTCTCGACGTCATCAAGACCGAGAACCTCTACACCTTCGACGGCCAGCCCGGCTTCCCGAATATCGGCCTCAAATAAGAGAGCCCGTCAAGCAGCAACAGCCGCCTCGCGATTGCGAGGCGGCTGTTTTATTTTGGTCAGCCGAAACAGATTGGCGCTATTTGTCTGATTTTGCAGCAGGCGCCGCATCTGCTTTTGTCTTGGCGGGTTCTGTCCATTGAATTGACTGCAGCACCGACTTGAAAATGCTATCGTAGCGTGGGTACTCGCCCTGCTTACATAAGCAAGTGAATTTGTAAACCTTGTCGTTGTGGATCAGCAGCTCAGTACGCATCCAGAGAGGCGTCGAAATGGATGGGAATTGGACAGGGGCGATAATGTACAATCCCTGGTTCGCTCCAATAGGCTCCAGGCCTTCACCTTCCAGCGTAAACCCGGGCAGTTCTTTTGCAAGTCCCGTGTTGATTTGATCACGAAAATCATAAACCTGCTCGATCGTGGCGCCGGCGGAAGTCGGCGAAACATGTATGCCGATGTTCGCCGCGAAGACAGCCGCCCCCTGCTCCACGAAACGCGCATCCTCGCCGCTAGATGCAGGCTTTATGGTCCAATCGGAGGGCGGAACGACCGTATAGCCGTCTGGACTGGTAAAAGTCCCGCCGTTCGAGGTCGCGAAGCTGAACGATTCCAGCGCATGATCGAATACGGGACGAAACTTCGCGAAGCTTGGGGATGGCGCGCCGCAAGTGACAACATAAATGAGATTATTGTGCACCGTAATTACCTGGCGCAGCTTCACGAGCCCCTTGCCTCCCACCCCGCTCTCGGTCGCAGCGAGAAATATCGCTCGTTCGCCGCCCAGTGTGGTCACTCCACGCGTGATTAGCTTGTATCCCGGCAGAGAGTTCTGGTATGTCGTCACCAGGATTTCCATCCCTCGGGAAAGAGCATCTTCCCCTTCTGGGAGCCCGACAACACGCCTGGAGATAACACTCAAGGTCGCAGGCTTCGGAGACCCTGGCTGTGTCCAAACAGATCCAAGATCTCCCTTAGTATCCTTCAATTTCCAGTGCGCCGGCGGATCGAGTGAAAACCCCTTCACACTGACAAAAGGAGCGGCGGACGCCGCAGTCGCCGCGAATATGGAGACGACGGCGCAGAGTGCTGCGACACGAACGAAGTAGTGCATGAAAATCCTTTGATGAACGATATGGAAGGAGTATACCTTGGGCAAAGTGAACGTCGTGATGATATCATCGAGAAGATTTATTCCGGAACCCTCACCCATCCTTACGCTGTTGCATCTTTAAGACAGCTACGCCAAGGATACCCACCCAATGTACGATAACCTATTTACGCCCTTTCCACTCGCCCATGGCGTCACGGCGCCCAATCGCATCGTGATGGGGCCGATGACATTGAACCAGGCGACGGAATCGGGACATATTACGCCGTGGATCGTTGAATGGTATCGACGGCGGGCAGCAGGCGGGATCGGCGCAATTGTTGGAGCCGCCGTGTTTGTGGCTCAGAACGGTCGTGGATGGCCGAACGCCGTTGGAATTGCGGATGACAGCTATACCGAAGGATGGCGGGAATGCGTGGAGGCGGCGCATGCGAACGGCGCTCTCTTTGGACCGCAGCTCTTTCATGGCGGCGCCTCCAGCCACGAGAGCTTACTGGGACATCAGCCGCTGTCGTCGTCCGAGTGGAAGCGCGGCGACTTTGATGCAGCGCGGGCGATGACTGAAGCGGAGATCGAGCAGGCCATTCAGGACTTTGCGGACGGCGCGCGGCGCAGCATTGAAGCTGGTTGTGACTTCGTGGAGCTGCACGGCGCGCACAGCTATCTGCTGCATCAGTTCTGGCGCGGCGATGTCAACCATCGCACGGACAAATGGGGTGAACTGACAGCGTTCCCCGCCGCCGTGACCAAAGCCGTGCGCGAGGCGATCGGCCCCGATGTTCCCCTGATCTATCGGTTCAGCGTTCACTCCGACGATCCCGCCGCTGCCGACAACCCGGTCACTCCAGACTCTCTTGCGGAATTTCTTCACGCGCTGGAAACTGCGGGCGTGGACGTGTGGGATATCAGCTGCTGGCATGAATCCCGGCGCGGTTACTTCGGCACGGACATCTGGCTTCCCGATTGGGTAAAGAAGTTTTCGGACAAGCCGCGTCTGGTCGCCGGCAATTTCCTCACGCCGGACAACGCCTCCGACTACGTCGCCACCGGCCACGCCGAAGCTGTCGCCCTCGCCCGCGCACTAATCAGCGACGCCGAGTGGGCCAGCAAGGCGCATCGAGGCGATGAAGACGCAATTCGTCCGTACGATCAGGCGCACTGGAAAGCCATCACGATGGGGATTGATCCGGGGGCGTAGGATTCGGCCCCCAGCCCCCAATCCTGGGGGAAGAGTTTCGCGTAGGCGTTTGTTGTTTCTTTTCCGGTAACCGGATAAGAGAAGGACTAAACCCGCGACAACTTCTTCCCCCAGGATTGGGGGCTGGGGGCCGAATCCTATTTCGCGTCCGTCCACTTCACCGATTGGATCATCGCTTTGAATGTCTCTTCATACTGCGCATGATCGGCGTCCGGACACAGCGCTGAAAATCGGTACAGCTTGGCGCCGTGCGGGACGAACTCCAGGCGCACCCGCAAAAGAGTGTCGATCTGCGGGTTCTTGAGCTGTGCGATGATAAACAAGGCCTTCTCACCCGCAATCGTCTCCACCCCATTCTCCAGCGGGACGTACTGCGCCTCCTTGGCGAGCCCGGCCTCGATCTGCGCGCGGTGCGCGGTCAGGTCGTCGATAGTCATCGGCGGCGAGACATCCGCGACATGCACGCCGAGGTTCGCCGGATACGCATGCACCCCTGGCTCCACAAAATGGATGTCTCCACCAATCACTTGCGGCAGCTGCGCCGTCCAGCCCGTGGCGGGCGTCAGTTGATAGCCTTTGTCGCTGCGATATGTGGGAAGCTCCACCGCTCCAAAACGGAAACTGGCGAGCAGCTTGCTAAACACCGGTTGGGCCTTGGCGAAGCTGGCGGCCGGGGCGGCGTATGTCACGGTGGCGCCAAGCCGCCCCCGGACCACGATCACCTGCCGGATCTTCCAAACCGCGCCTTTGGGCGTCAGGCGATAGGTGGCGCTGAGATACCAAGCCGGAACGCCGCTGAGCATCGTCTTACCGGTCGCCGCCAGCGTAAACCCACTCATCGTCTTCTTGAACGTCCCCAATACCCCGGCCGCCTCACGAGGCAATGCCTCGGAAGGCACGACAACTCCACTGAGCTTCTTCACAGACACCAGGATGCTGCCGTTCGGGGACTTTTGGGCGGAATCGCTCCAGCGGACTGAAAGCTGGTCGGGCGCTTCCCATAACGTCCAATGCGCGGGCGGCTCCAATGAAAATCCGTTGGGGTTTGTGTACGGTTGCGCATGGAGCGAAGCTCCGGCAAGCGTCAGAAGGGCGATGGAGGATGCGAAGACGCGGACGAACATAGGCGGGAGCTTCCTTTGAGAGTATGCCGACGGATCGCGTCATTGCGGTGTGGTGGGTTGATTATACCCGAGGAGATATGCAGGAAATGGCCCCTCCGCCCCAATTCTGGGGGACCAGAGAATTGGGACGAAGGGGCCACTTTAGCGCGAGAGGTGAGATTACTTCGCCGCCTCAGTCCCAATCTCCGCCAGCGATCCGAAGTTCTGGCCGGAGTGGTCGTTCACGATCACGAACTTCAGATACCGCGCGGTGCGCGGTGACGACAGCTTAATTCGCTGCCGGTCGGGCGTATCGGGCATGTTTCCTTTGGCGACGGGATTGCCCCAGTCGGTTCCGTTGTCGCTCAGATAAAGCTCGTAATCGCGGGGACGGCCGTTGCTGCCGTCGGGGCGCGGGGTGATCAGAACGGCGGCGATGGGCTGTGGATCCTTGAAATCCACCACCACCCAGTGCGGCGCGGGAGCTTGAGTTGGGCTATAGCGGCTATGCCAGATCGTGCCGGCGTCGCCGTCGAACAGGTGGGCGGGGTCGCCTTCGCCAGGCTCAAAGTCGCTGGCGGTGGCGGTCCACTTGGTGCGGACGACGATGGTTTCCAGCGGAAACTGCCCGGCGACGGATTGGCCGTTTGGCAGGGAGCTGCGGACCTGAAGAACAGTCGCCGATGTGATGGGGAGCGGCGCGATGTAATGGGTCCATGTTGCGCCGTCCAGAGAGTATTCAATCGCACCGCCGTCTCCCTTGAGGACAACCGAGCCGTTCGGAGCGACCTCGGCGAGAACGGGCTTCGGCCGGTCCTGCGGAACGCCCATGCGCGCCACCTTGGCTGGGTCCGATGCGGCGGGCATGAGGCGCAGCACATAGGAGAAAGCGGTCGGGTCAGACGAGACTCGGTACTGCGGCAGCGGGGTCGGACCGCAGCTGTTGGAGCCGACGCCGAGGGTCTTCGCCGCCAGGCACACAACGGTCGCGGTCCGCGCAGGCAGATCGACACGGTAGGGAACGTCCATCTGCTCGTCCGTGTATGGCAGCGCGGAGAACTGCATCGGGCCGCCGTCGGCGATCGCCATCAGGCTGGGGAAGTGTGCGCCACCGAGCATCAGCCAGCGGGCGTCCTCATGATTGCCGCAGTCCATGGGTTTGGAGTACGGGGTCATCTGGTCGACGACGGAGCTTGCGTAGCGGCCGATATCCGAGCCGCGCTTGCGGTCAGAGTAGTTCTCCATCGGACCACGCGCCAGATAATCCAGGGAATCCATGCTCTTATTCAGAAGCATTCGCACGCCGATCCGCGCCAGGGTGATCTTGCGTCCCTGTGGCGACACGGCGTTGTCCACGGTGATGTAACCATTGCCGTAGACGGTGTAGCTCGCGGTGTGCGTGACGGAGAAATCGTCTCCGGTGTAGTGCACGGTTGAGACGATGCGTACGGCGCCGGGCGCGACTTGTTTCGCCGTCATCCCGAGCACCCTGGTTTTCAGATGCTTTAATCCCGCCGACTCCCAGCCGCGCGCGGCCCAGTTGTCGTCGTTGCGGTGCTGCTGACGCCACAGATGCAGCTTCGGGCCGCCATCGGACGCGAGCAGTTCAACTCCCGCCATCTTGAAGCTGGACAGCGTTCCCGTCGTTCGATCGAAGTTCACAGCGAACCCATCGCCGGCGACGGCGATTTGGTCATCCGTGTCAGTCAGCTTCAGCGCTTCCAGAGTGTTCGCCGCCACCTGCGGCGCCGGCTCCTGCGCGGCGAGGATCGGGAACTGAGCGTTGGCGACTTCATAACCCGCCTTGGCCCACAGTTCGTTTTTCGCCAGCGCGAACGCGACATTCATCAGATAAGTTGCGCCGGGTTTGGGCGAGAGCTTCACCAGCGGCAATTGCAGCGTACCCTCGGCTCCGGGCTTGAGATTGACCGTCGGAAGCTTACCGCCGCCGATACGCGATCCGTCTTCGGTGATCGTCCAGGTCCCCACGAACTTGTTCAAGTTCGTGAAAGAGTACTTGTTCTTGATCTTGACCTTGCCGCCGGGCAGGTTCTCGGCCTCCATGCCGATCCACTGGTAGGCCCGCTTCAGCTCCGGAAAGTGCGGCTTGGGGGTGCGGTCTGAGAAAATGACGCCCTTGTGAATGAAGTACTGGTCGTTTGGCTTGTCGCCGAAGCCACCGCCGTAGGCCAGATATTGATGCTTGGGATCGCGGCGGTTCCAGAGACCCTGGTCCTCCCACTCCCAGATCGCGCCGCCCAGCAGCGAGGGGTACTTGTCAAACACGTCGTTGTAATCGCCGACGGAGCCCATGGAGTTGAACATCGCGTGGGCGTACTCGCAGAGATAAAACGGCTTGGTGTACGAAGGGTCTTTGGCAATCTGCTCCGTGGATTCCGGGTTTGTGTACATGTGGCTGTCGATGCCGGCGGGATTGTTTGCGCCGGCGCCGAAGGGTTCGTAATGGGTCGGCCGGGTCGGATCGATCGCCTTGATCGTCGCCAGCGCCGACCGGAAGTTCGAGCCGCCGCCGCACTCGTTGCCGAGCGACCAGATCACCACGGAGGGGTGGTTCTTCATGTTCTCGACATTGGCGACATTCCGGTCCACGATCGCCTTCTCATAGCGCGGCTCACGGTCCAGGACACCCATGTAGCCATGGCACTCAACATTCGCCTCGGCCACCAGATAGAGACCGTACTGATCGCACAATTCATACCAGCGCGGATCGTCGGTGTAGTGGCAGGTGCGGTCATGGTTACAGTTCGACTGCTTGAGCAGCTCGATGTCTCTGATCATGCTCGCTTCGGTCACATAGTGCCCGGTGTCCGGCCCGTTCTCGTGACGGTTCGCGCCCTTGAGTTTGATCGGCACGCCGTTGATCTCGAAAAGCCGCCCCTTGATCTCGATCTCCCGGAATCCCGTCTTCGAGGAGATAAGCTCCTGCGCGGCAGCGCCGCTTTGCAGCGCGATCACCGTGGTGTAAAGGTTCGGCGTTTCGGCGGTCCACTTCCGCGGGTTCGTGACGGGGATCGAAACCGAAACGTTCGCTTCGCCATTCGCCGCAATCGCGGGCATGGAGACGACGGCGCGCGCTCCCGGCACGGGCTTGCCGGCCGCATCATACAATGTGACAGCGACGGCGCGCGGCGCGGCCGGCGCGGATCCATAGTTATGAACCTTCGCAGCGACTTTCAGGGCCGCGTTTTTATACTGTGAATCCAGATCGGTGACGATTTTGAAATCGCGCAGATGCACCGTCGGCGCGGACCACAGCGTCACATTTCGGAAGATCCCAGAAAGCCGCCACATGTCCTGGTCTTCCAGGTATGAGCCTGAGCTGTATTGGTAAACTTCTACCGCCAGGGTGTTCGGCGCATTGCGATTGAGATACGGCGTGATGTTGAACTCCGCCGCGTTGCGGGAGTTCAGCGAGTAGCCGACCTTCTTGCCGTTGACCCAGAGATAAAAAGCCGAGTCCACTCCATCGAAGGTCAGAAAGACTTTACGGCCGTCCCACTGCGCCGGAACGCTGAACGTGCGACGGTAGCTGCCGACCGGGTTGCGTTCGTTGTACGCCGTCCAGTCCTTCGGCGGTTCGCCCATCACGCGCGGCCAATCAGGCTTAAAGGGATAAGTAAAGTTGGTGTAGATCGGCGTGCCATACCCCTGGATCTGCCAGTTTGACGGAACCGAGATGGTCTTCCAATGGCTGACATCGTATGTGGTCTTGTAGAAGTCCACCGGGCGAAACTCCGGCCGGCGCACCCAGTTGAACTTCCAATCCCCATTCAGCGAGCGCGCATAGCTCGACTGATGACGCTTGGCGACAAGCGCTTCTTTCAGATCGGCGTACGGCATGAGCGTGGCGTGCCAGGGCTCTTTATTGATCCCAAGGATTTGCTCGTTCTCGATCTCGGGAGGCAAGGGAGCGTCGGCCGCATACGCGGCGAGCGGACTGACCGCGCAGGCGGCCAGCAGTAAGAGGGTAGGCTTCATCGGTTGTCCTTGGAGTGGCTGTGCTGCTATTGCGAGTATTGACTTCGAAAGAGTTGAAATGTTTCGCAGATTGACGGCTGCACTAATATTGGGACCATTATATTATGAATGGAACCAATTGTCAAGAAAAACAAATTCTGGATCCATCTCACTCTTTCACATTCCACCCATCTACTTTCAGTTTCGTTCGCTGAGAGTCAATGGCTCCCGAATACTCAACACGGATCGTCCGAGTTTCCCCGGGTAAAAGCGAGATGAAGTTGTCGCTGTAGAAGGCCGGGCGAACCGGCTTGGCCGTGGCGGCGTCCTGCAAACGGACCCAGACCATAAAAGCGAGGCTCTTCGAGGGGTTGGCGATGCGCACGGTGTCCAAGTTCGCTCCAGAGGAGCGCGACGGAGTCACCGTTATGTTCAGCTTGACTTTGGGCAATGTGTTCAGGTCTTGGAAGCCTTCGTACTCGGGGCCGGTCAGAGTACGTCCAGGCGTATAGGCGTGATTGGACCGCCAGTAGAAGGTCTGGGCCACGGGCTTGCCCGTGGCGTCGGCGATGTCCAATCGAATGAAGTGGACAGGGGAGACATTCGCGGGAATATCGACTTTGAGAATGTCGTGCATGAGACGGTCAGCGGGCACATCAATTGGGACTGTTTTGCGATAGACTTCGGTCATATCAAGATTGAGGATGCGCGCCGTCAAGTGATAGCCTGGAAAGGCGCGGACGTATTCGTTGTTGACCGAGATAGTGTCCTTCAAGAAGTCGTATTGGGCGTGCAGCGGTTCGTGCGCATTCTGACTGAAGTAGAGCGCCGCCGTCGGTTCCAGCGACCAGTCCCACATACGCCCGCAGACCTGACGATTGGGGCTGTTCAGATACCAGAAGAGAAGTCCCGTCGAGAAGCGATCGCCATATTCAAATCGGTTCGCGTTCCAGTTCTCCCAGATCGCCCGGTACGACAGCGCGCCGAACATTTGCGACTTCCACGCGTAATCCTCAATGCTGTCGCTCGGGCCATACTGCTCGACGGCGCGTTTGTAATCCGTCGTCATCAGATGAAAGCCGCCGCCGTCCAAATAATCCCACACGGTCTTATTGATGGGCCAGAGATCTTTGGGGGCCATCATTTCGCGCAGGCTATCGATGGTCGGCAGGATCGGCGCACCATACTCGGGGCAGAATCCGTTGATCCGGCTTCCACGCGGCGATCCCGTATCTTCGTAGTAGAACATCGGGTTGACGGATTGGTAAGGGCTGCCGTCGTGAATTCCATCGGTCTCAGATCCAGACTGCCATCCGTGCGTATCGTCCAGCGTGTCCAGAATGTCTTTGATCGGAACGATACTCGTCGCGTTGCGCTCGTTGGCGGAGACATAATACGCAAGGCTCGCATGGTTCCGGATGCGCTCGACAGTGTCCGTCACGTTCGCCCTGTAAAGCTCCTTGTCTATGGGAAGCTGCGTATCACCCGACTGCCAGAACTCGGTCCAGACCAAAATGCCAAGCTGGTCGCAGAGATCGAAGAACTGATCGGATTCAGTAACGCCTCCCGCCCAAAAGCGCAGAAGGTTCACGCCGGCCTGCCGCGTGTAGCGCAGTTCGGCGGCGGTTCTCTCTTCGGAGCCCCGGCACATGGCCTCGGGAATCCAGTTGGCGCCGTGCATAAAAATCCGCTTGCCGTTGACGTAGAAGACGCGGCTCTTGTCCGGCGTATTCTGATCGCTATGGACCTCGCGTACGCCGAAGCGCGTTTCCAAATGATCCGAAATCTTGCCTCCGACCTTCACTTCCAGACTGAGATTGTAAAGATATTGCTCACCCTTATTGAACGGCCACCAGAGACGCGGCTTTTGCAACGTCAGCGCGCCGAACTCCTCCGGCGTCAGCCTCACCACACGCGTCTCCCCGGCTTGCAGTGTCACGCGCTTCTCCACGGACACTTTGGCCTGTTTCACGGCCGCCGACAGCACACCGTCCTGCACGTGATCCGTCGCGTTGACCATCTCCACCGAGATTTGCTCGCGCGACGTGTCTGTGCTCGGCAGTGGCAGGGTCGTCTTGACAAAGGGATTACGCAGAGCAATCGCCCGCGTCGAGAACAATTTGACGTCGCGCCAGATGCCCGTGTTGCGATCCCGAACGCCATCGGGGAATGTGAAGTCCCAGCCGGCGGTCATCAGCATGGTCGTATACTGGCCGATCGTTCCATCGGCGCCATTGCGGTTCTCCCCGGCGGCGCGAGGCTTGTCGCTTTTGGCCCGAAATCCATTGGGCGTGTCGATGGGCCTCACCAGCACCGCCAGCGCGTTCATCCCGCCGGGCCTAACGGCGTCCGTGACATCGAACACGTCACGCTGGAACATCCCCGCCATTGTCCCAATCGAATGGCCGTTCAGCCAGATTTCCGCCCGGTAATTGATCCCATCGAACTGCATCCACACGCGCCGTCCTTGATAAGACGCGGGCGCGGCAAACTCCCTCCGGAACCAGTAGGTGTAAAACGGCGTGCCCGCCTCGGAAATATCGGGGATCAGTTTTTGCTCGTGCGCGTTGTTCAGCCCATAATACGGCTCGGGATAAACGCCATTCGCGACCAGGCTATTCAGCACCGTCCCCGGTACGATCGCCTTCGCCCATGCCTGCGTTGCGAAGCCAGGCTGCGAGATTTGGGCGCCATCCGCCTGCGCCTTGTCGACCTGAACCATGCGCCACTGGCCAGGGCTATTTGGGGAGGACTGCGAAGCGAGAGAGATGACTGGACGCTCAGGATAAGCACCGTATATGTCGGGCTTGGGGGCCGCGTGGGAGGCGGTTCCTGTTACCAAGAAAATCAGCGAGCAGCACAGACGAAGCTTGTCGAAAATCGTCAATTTCTATTCTCTTTCGATGTCATCGGGATTCGGCCCCCAAAGGGGTAAGCGCCCATTGTCGTCTACGTGGCAAATCCATCACGTAATCGATTTTATGGTTACACCCCTTGTGGGGGACGGGGGGCATCTGCTCCTCCCCAGGATTGGGGGCAGGGGGCCGAATCTACAACTTCACCGGCTCCAGTTTCGGATTGATCGAGTGCACCACCAGCAGCGCCCAGATGGTCCACCGACAGCGCCCGATGGGGGCGCCGCAGTCGGAGGAAGCGCTCCGCGCGCCGGGAGCGTTCAGCTTGATGGACATCATTGTTCCTCGCGTCGACGCAAACAGCCGCAGTTCCTATTTTGTAAACGTTACTGTCACAAGATGGACCGGATCGCCATCTTGTTTTTCGAGACGCACATCCGTGGCGGGATTGATCACCGTGGTAAAGAGGCCGGTGGCTGCATCGTATGAGATCGGCGACGCGGAGCCGTTCGCCGCCGTGACAGTGGGAGCGAACGCAGCGTATCCCTGCAAGGTCACGGACTGCTCGCCCGGCGCCATCGCCACGGTGACGGTCAGGCGGCCATTCTCATCCTTGATCGAAGGAAGCCGACGGCGGCCGGTCGGGACGATCTTCCCGGCGTCCCCTAAAAGCGCGATTCCCGAACGCCCGATGGGCGCGATCACATAGGTCGCCCAGCGAGGCTCTCCAAGAGTGTCCGTGTAGGTTTCGGAAGCTTTGAGGCGCTTGCCGGCTTTGTCGATCGTATTGTAAAGATAGACGTCGCCCTTCGCCCCAAGCTCAGCAGGCGTAAACGTCACATCCGGCGCATCGCCGTTTCGCGTATAAGCAAAGGCGTAATTCGTGCGCACACCGTTGTCCGTGTAGGTCGTGGCGACCAGAGGATGATGTTCGCCGCGCGCATCGGAGAGAATGGACGAGTCGATGGGCGTGAGCGGAGCGTCGGGTTTGACGATCGCGCCGTCAGCGCGCACGGATGTCAGAATGTTCTCACGCGATTCTTTGGCGATCAGATCCCCCACCCCGACCGGGCCGGCGGACATCGTGGCGAGCGTCAGGTTGCCCATCTCCGTGCTCATAAACACGTCGGCCCAGGGACGCATGCGCAGGGAATCCGCGAGCATCGATGTGTAGAGGAACTTATTCCACTTGCCGCGCTCAAATCGATCCTCGGAGGTGCGGATGGTCGTCAAGTTCGGGTAGTTCGAGCCCTGCATAAAGAAACGCGGGGTCGCCATGCAGTACTGCAGCGTCATGCTGTTCTCTTTGGCGGACCGGGCCATGTTATCCGCAAAGGCCGGCCCGGCTTCCAGCGTGCTGGCCATCTCCGGTGAATTATTGTAAATCTCGTTCAGCCAGTCCTGTTCGTAGCAAATGACGCCGTTCTCCTTGAGATACGACATCCGGTCGTCCCACCAGCGGGGATCGACCGCCGCCACTCCCGAAATCTTGTACGCTTTCGTATAGGAGCTGCTCGGATCGATCCATCGGGCGTGAACCGTCAGAGGCAGACCAAGCTCCTTGCGGAACGCTGAGAGGCCGTTCGGGAATAGCTCCGGGGCGGCGGTATAGTCCATCGTTCCGCCGTAAGCGTTCCATGTGCCTTCCGGAAGATTGGCGTTCTTCGTCTTTCCAAGCTCTCCGCTGGGCGAATATTTGGATTTCTGATACCACCAGCTGTCGAGCTGCAAATAGTGAATGGGCACGACGGCTTCTTGATAGTGCTGATTGACGGCGAGCAGCGTCCCTGTATAGCCCTTGTCACGATCGTAATTGTAGTAGTAATTCGCGCCATTATCGGTCCAGTAACCGAAATAGCGGTTCATCAGGTCATCGTTTTCCGTCGGTTTGGGTTTGCCGCTCCAGTCGGTCAGAGCGTCGCCCCAGACGTGCGTGGTCTGGTTCACTCCTTGTCCGACTACGAAGATGGTGCGATGCGTAAAACCGGCGGGAACGCTGGAAAGCTTCGGATTTAGCCCGCTGGCGAGCGACACCTTGCCGTCGCCATGCATCTGAGACACGATGAAATCCGACGCCGATGATAGCACGGCGGTGTGCGCCTTGTCGTCGAACAAGATCCACGGGGTAGCGTTGTTTGCCCAGCGGAATGTCGGAGGGCTAAAGACTCCGTCTTCAAAGCTGAGATTATGCAAGGCTTGCGGGAAGGTCGTGAAGTTTGGGAAATCCGGCGTCGGGCCGTTCGCCCCGTCCGGCGCGCCAACGGCGAACGCCATCAGCGGGCGGCTCGCATAGCTGCGGATGCTTCCCGACCATTTGGTCGCCGAGCCCCACCGGAATGTGACTTCCTGATAGGCGCCCCACTTGTCCCGCCCTTTGCCCGTCGCGACCTGGGACAACCGCTCACCGACTGTCCCGCCAAAGGTCCAGCCTTGTTTGGAAGCGCCAACGGTGTAAGCGCCGGTCGACTCGTCGACGGAAACAGTCAGCCCCGCAGCGCTCGGCGCAAGCGCCGCAGCCCCTGCGGAAGCGGAGGAGTTGGCGAGACAGGACGTCACGATCAGTAAGGGAAAGACAGAAATTTGCTTGTGCTTCATTGCTCGTATTCTCTCATTTAACGCTGGCGTGGGCCAAAGCGGGAATTGGTGTCGAAAAATAACGATTTGGTTCCATCGTGCGAGATTATGCTCTCATTTCTGTCGTTCACTCTAACAGAAGTCGGCCATATTGTCAAGACGCCTCGAACCAAAACTTCAAATTAATCCCCCAAACAGTTCATTTGGGGCATTCCAAGCACCGCAGGGATTGTTCTCAGGTGTTCATACAAAATATGATATAATAAAACAATCATTAAGTGAGAAGGTTCTGCATTCCGAATGAAAATTGCAATTCGTCTCCTGACGACTCTTGCGGCGGCTCTCAGCGTCCTGGGAGCCGCGCACGCCGCCTCCCCGCCATTTTATCTTCACGACGGCGACCGTGTGGTCATGTACGGCGACAGCATTACAGAAATGCGTCTGTATACTCTCTATACGGAGGAGTTTGTAACGACCCGGTTTCCGAGGCTTAAGATCGATTGGGCCAACGCAGGCTGGGGTGGAGACCGTGTGATCGGTGGCCTCGGCGGCACGGCCGATGTGCGCGTTCAGCGCGATGTCCTACCTTACCGGCCGACGGTGGTGACGATGATGTTCGGCATGAATGATGGGCGCTATTCGCCGCTCGATCAGCAAGCGTACAGTACCTATACGACCGGCTACGCCCATATCGTCGATACGATCAAAAAGGGCGCTCCAGGCGTGCGTTTCACGTTCATTCAGCCCTCGCCCTATGATGAAATCACACAGCCACTCAAGTTTGCCGGCGGCTACAACTCCGTCCTGCTGCGCTTCGGCGCGTTTGTCAAAGACTTTAGCTCCCAGAATAGCCAGACCGTAACGGATTTCAATACTCCGGTCGTGACACTGCTGCAAAAAGCCCGGGCGACGGATCCTGCGATATCGCCATGGATCGTTCGGGATCGTATTCACCCAAGCCCCGGCGCACATCTCCTGATGGCGGAGGCGCTGCTGAAATCCTGGAACGCGCCCGGCGTCGTCTCATCCATTGTGATCGACGCAGCAAATAAGTCGATCGTCTCTACCGAGAATACGACTGCGGCGAAGCTGTCGGTGAGCAGCGCAGTCACCTGGGATCAAACGGATAATGCGCTGCCAATGCCATTTGATCTGATTGACCCCACGACCGTCTTTGCTCTCAGCAATTCCGACTTCGTCGGGGCCATGAATCGGCAGACGATGCAAGTCACCCGATTGACGTCGGCGAACTACATTCTCAAGATTGACGGCAAGCCTGTGGGAACGTTTACTCGTGAGCAGCTTGGACGCGGCGTCAATCTCGCCTCGCTCGAAACGCCGATGGTGGTTCAGGCCAGACGAGTGACGCAGCTCACGGAGTACCACAGCAATCTCCAGTTTGAACGCTGGCGCTCGATCCAGATCCCTCTGGCCACGGAGCCCGATCCTGACGTACAAACTGCAACTAAGGAGCTGATCTGGACCCTCAATCTTCGGGAATCCGCTATCGTCGCCAGTATGCACGCCGCCGCTTTGCCAACCATCCATCATTTTTCGCTGACGCCCACGGCCTAATGCGTCCGGCTCAAAGAAAGCCGAGATCGGTCCTTGCCGGGAACAATTGGCGCGTATTCCCCGCTATTAATACGAGTAATGTGGAATGATAAAGCATTCGTACTCTCGAAAGGACCAGATCTCGAATGAAAATAGCTTTCGCCGCACTCGCCGGCCTCGCGGCGGTGATCGGCGCGTCCGGAGCCGCGCACGCCGCCGCGCCATTCTATCTGCATGACGGAGACCGGGTTGTGATGTACGGCGACAGCATCACGGACCAGCGGCTGTACACACTGTATACCGAGGAGTTCGTGACGACGCGGTTTCCAAAGCTGAAGATCGATTGGATCAATGCGGGATGGAGCGGAGACCGAGTGATCGGCGGAGGCGGGGGAACGGCGGACGTGCGCGTTCAGCGCGACGTGCTTGCGTACAAGCCAACCGTAGTCACGATCATGCTTGGGATGAACGACGGTTTTTACAAAGCATTTGATCAAAGAGCTTACGATATGTACACCACCGGCTATGGACACATCGTCGATACGATCAAAGCGGGCGATCCCGGCGTTCGGTTCACGTTTATTCAGCCGTCTCCGTACGACGACGTCACCCGTCCAGTCACATTCGACGGCGGATACAACTCCGTGCTGCTGCGCTTCTCGGATTACATCAAGGATCTGGGGGCTAAGGAAAAACAGACGGTGACAGACTTCAACACTCCCATGGCGGCCATGCTGACGAAGGCGAAGACAACGGACACTGCGCTGGCCCAGCGCATCATTCCGGATCGCGTTCACCCCGGCCCCGGCGGACACTTCGTCATGGCGGAAGCGCTGCTGAAAACATGGAATGCGCCCGGAGTCGTGTCGTCCGTCACGATCGACGCTGGGAAGAAGTCCGTGGAACACTCAGAGAATACAACCGTGGCCAAGCTCGCTGTGACCGACACGATTGCCTGGGATCAGACGGACAACGCGCTGCCGATGCCTCTTGACCTCCGAGACCCAACCACCGCCCTGGCCATCAACTCTTCCGATTTCGTCAGCGCGCTCAATCAGCAAACGCTGATGGTATCGGGCGCGCCGGCGGCCAAGTACGAGCTGAAAATCGATGACAAGTCCGTCGGGTCATTCACGAAGGAACAGCTCGCCTCCGGCGTCAATCTCGCCACGCTCACCACGCCGATGTCGACCCAGGCCCTGCGCGTCGCGGGTCTCGCAAAAAGCCACAGCGACATACAGAATCGCCGCTGGCGCTCCGTTCAGGTCCCCATGGCCGACGAGAAAGACGCCGATCTGCGAAAGCCGACGGACGACCTCATCACCGCCCTCAACACACGCGAGGCCTCCATTGTCGCCAGCATGCGCGCCATGGCGCAGCCCACGCCGCACCACTTCACGCTGACGCCCGCGCCTTAGGCGCGATCCTTGCCTCTGTTACCATGAATAGGCCGCGCCCAACACGACGGGCGCGGCCTTTGCGTCGCATGGGACAATTTCTAAATCCCAGCAAATCACGCTGGACAAGACCATCGACATGACGACGTGAACCGCCCAAGAATCATCTTCGGAAACGAAAAAATATTCAAGGCCGACAACCGAGGGATTTGAGGTAAAATATTTCAACAGACATGTAAAGCAATCAACCACCCACTCAAGGAAGAAGAATATTTCATGCGAATTTTCGGCATGTAAGCGGTTACATATAAATTATCGCAGCGTTTCTTCCCGGAATCGATATCTAGGATCGATCGCCTCCCTCATCGTGCTGAAACTTGCGGTAAGTATCAGTAAGTTCTTAGTAAACCTTGACGCAAGTGTAACAAAATGATATACTCAATTCAAGAGTCCAAGTGCACAATTGTTCCTAAATCGGACCAAAGCAAACAACAATCGGTTCCTGTCCACAGCTGAGCTTATCATGACAACAACCCTTCATCCCGCCAAACCTACCGCGAAGATCCAAATGCGCGATGTGGAAAGCCTCGTTCGCGAGCGGATCGAATCTGGAAAGTATGAGGCCGGCGGCCGCCTGCCCTCGGAGCGCGAGCTTTGTGAAGAGCTCAAGGTGCATCGCCGCGTCGTCCGGTCCGCCATCCAGGTCCTGGAGCGAGAGGGCCTGGTGATTCGCCAGCCGAACTGCCGCGCGACGGTGCGCAGCCTCAATTCCCAGGACACACCGCATCCAACGCAGAATTCAGGGCCAAAATTGCAGCTGTCACGGTTTGTGGCGCTGATGATGTGGCATGGCGATCCCCAAGAAGAAGGCGGCACAGGGCAGCAGCGCATCTTCTGGGGAATGAACCAAACGCTTGGACAAGCTGGATACCACACGGTGTTCCTGGACCTCGTGGAGATGATCGGGACGGAAAACGAGCACGCGGACCGGGAAGCCACGCATTTGCAGTACGCTTTGGACCAGGGGTTCGGCGGAATTGTCTTCTATTGCTACAGCTACTATTCAAACCGCGAGTTGCTGCGCAAGGTGGCGAAGAAGATCCCTCTCGTCCTCATCGACCGCTCCCTGCCTGGCGTGGAGGCGGACTTTGTCGGCGTGACCAATCGCCAAGGAATGTACGAGGCGACCAATTACCTGATCGGCCTCGGCCACCAGCGAATCGCTTACGTGACGCGCAGCGAGCCGGTCAACACGGTGCAGGACCGCCTCCAGGGATATTTGTCCGCCCTACTGGAGAACTTCGATCCTGGATATTATGAGATGGTCATCTCAGTGCCATCCACCGACAACGCCGCCTGGCCGGCTCTCGATGCGATCCTGCAATCGCCGCCGGAACTGCGCCCCACGGCGATGGTCTGTGTGAACGACTTCGAAGCATTTCGCATGGCGGAGCGCCTAGCGCAGGCTGGTCTTCGCGTTCCCGAAGACATCTCCATCATCGGCTGCGATAATGTTATCACCAAGCTTCCCAATGGACTTGGCCTGACAACCACCGCCCAGCCCTTCGAAGAGATCGGGATCGAAGCCGCCAAACTATTCCTGCGCCGCACAGGAGACCGCAAGGCCGAGATGACGCAAGTGGAATGCCCCACCCGCCTCATCGTCCGCGAAAGCTGCCGCGCGATCTAGAGAACTCTTCACTCTAGCTATAAATATACAAAATCGCCGTCTCAAGATTAAGAGACGGCGATTTTTATTAGATACCGTACTCTATTGAGGGATGTGTAGAAAAGAGAAAGCGGAGCAGCCATAAGGCCGCTCCGCTTTCTCTCGTTTAGTACTACTCGGTTAAGCGATCAGATTTAGCCGGGCGAAGCATTCTCGAGAGCCTGCATCGCCGCCGTCTGAGTGGGATCTGGATTGTCACCGTTCACATCACCATTGGTACACGCAGTTGGATACTGTGTATTCGTGATCGAGCCGTTCATACATCCCCACATGTTGGGCTGGCCGTTAACACCAGTGGTGTTGACGGGACGCATTGCACGAGCATGGCCATCAGTGAACAAGAAGTTGCACTGCTTAGTATGCGGGACATATAGTTCACAGCGATAGCTGTACTGAGCGCTCGGATTGTTCTGGTCCCAGTCAGTCCATCCCATACCGTCCTGGTTGGCCGGAGGCTGGTTGCATCCCGGTGTATTACTGCCGTTATTGCTGCCATAGCGCTCTGCTAAGAGGATTTTGCTGGCAGGTGCGTTGATGCTTGCTTGCGACAGTGCGTGTCCACCATTCAACTCGAATGCGCCAATAAAATTGCTCATACCATAGGAAGCAGGGATCGCCTGGGAACCCGGCTGCCAGTTCGTTTGTCCCATCCAAGTGGGGTTCGGCTGCGCGGTCCAATGATTAACGGAATCGAACTTACCCGCATCCGGATTGTCGGGACACTTGTAGACATTCGTGGATTTCACATAAGGATAGATGACCTGAGCCCAGTTGTCACGGTCAGGAGGGCAATTCGAACGCGGGAAGGACTCGTCGCTGTCCTGCGTGTATTGCATCATGCCCAAACCCAGCTGCTTCAGGTTACTCAAACAGCTGATCTGGCGGGCCTTTTCGCGCGCCTTGGCGAAAACGGGGAACAGAATGGCGGCCAGAATCGCGATAATGGCGATGACGACGAGAAGTTCGATCAAAGTAAAACCGAGCTTAGTATTTCTTTGCATAATAATAGGATACTCCAGAAAACGCGATGCGTTGCATTAACGAAAAGAAGAGAGCGGATAGTTAGGATTGCAGTGCTCTCGTTAGTATATTATAAGACCATTCTTGCAGATTGTCAAGGAATTTTGAACAAAACGCTGGAAATATATTATATTGGAAGCAAACCTACCATGTACAAAACTTTTGACACCCCGTACAAAACCCTGTAAATTGTACAGAGGTAATCTTAAAGACCGGCGGCCTCGCCTGCGGCGTCCGTGACGCACGGCGGTATCATTGCACAGCCAGTGTCCATGCGGGCTTTTCTCCTTTCCAAATCATTGCTTTTCAGAGCCTACCTGGCTCGCTGTTGTGATATTCTTCCACACATTTGGCGATTCAGAAACAACAATCGTGAGCAAAACAAGAAAACCCGCGTTAATACTTAATTAACGCGGGCGTGTACTAAAAGAAAGATCAGCTGTGGCCGTCCCTATGCCCTCTCTGGACTTTCGGGCGTTAGTATGCTGCGGTGGGAGTGGACATTCTCTCAAGCTCCGCGAGGACGACTTCTCGTTCGCCAAGCGTGGCGAAGCTGAGGATCGCCGTCTTTGTGCTGCTGTTCACTCCGTCTTCATAACGGAACCGGACTGCGGGAGCGGCGCCGCCGCCCAGATAAAACGTACCGCGAGTCAAGTTCTGGACGCTTGCGGGAGAAATGGCGACAAGCCAAACGCCGGAGCGGTTGTTGGTTCGGATTCCAAAAAACCGGGAGGAGGCGTCAATATTCGACAGCAACGCAAAATGACCGTTTTCCAGCATCGTGGGATGGGTAGGCACATTCAAAAACCGCTTGCGATCATGCATTTCGAGCGCGAACTCTCCGGTCACCCGGATCATGCTCGGCAGGCTCACCCCGGACAGATCCAAAGAAGAGAAGCCAGAGTTGGGCTTCACTTGAAAGATCACATATTGCCGCAGAAACGACACGAGGAAGGCCAGAAAGAGCGCGCCGCTCACAACAAGCGTTACCGCCCATACCGCCGGCTCTGGAGGGGAGGCGCCGGCGTTCAGCATATCCGCAGAATCCACCGTCAGCCCTTCTTTTTTGAAGTTTTCCTTCGCAATCTCCGGAGCGAGATGGTCGTCGACGGAAACCCAAGTCCCCGTCAAAGTCGCCAGCCGGGGCTTCTTTTCATCGTAATATTCATTAGGAACCTCGACAAAAACCCCTTCGGCCGTATTGGGCTGGGTCATGAGCATCCAGGTGTTTTCGACTTGAAAGTTCCCACTCGATCTTTTCTTCCCGTATTGATAAGCGATGTCCGGCTCCAATTCGCCGCTGACAGTCACGTACTTATCCTTCATTGTGGGGTTGGTCAGAAGTTCATGAACGCTCGTCTTGATCGGCGTGTGGTTCATGGTCATGCCCTGCTGTATACAGGCAAGTGATGTCATGGACAAAGCCGCCAATCCGAACATGGCGATCCAGTTCCAAGGAATGAGATTGATGCGGTGGCGGCTCAAGCTCTCGTTCCATCCCGCGATCAGCCCTAAAAAGCGATAAACGAACTCCATAAACTTTCCCTTTCGCAGCACACACTTGCATATCTCTAAGGCGGCGCGCTTCTACATTGTACCGCAGGTTATCTCCTATGACGATGATACTCGCGGGGCCACGGCGAATCCGGAAATGAAAAAACGCCTGAGTCCATGAATTTGGACACAG
>NZ_JBDSQY010000199.1:0-7255 GCF_039929585.1 Capsulimonas sp. | reverse complement strand
CCAGAATTGGGGCGGAGGGGCCGAACTCTCATTGAAGTTGGAGGCTAGGCAAAAAGGCCAGGTTTACCACGTTTTGGCGCCGACCTCTGGACATCCCTCTCCTCCGGGAGAGGCGCCGAGGGTGAGGGCCTACTCCCCACCCAGCCGATACCCAAACCCGCGTACTGTTTGCACGTATTTCGGATTGTCGGCATCCACTTCGATCTTCTGCCGCAGGCGGCGGACGTAGACGGCGAGGGCTTTGATCCCCATCTCTGGAGAACATCCCCAGATCTGCTGGAACAGCCAGCCTTTGTCCAGCGCCGTGCCCAGGCTGCGCGCCAGCAATAAGAGAAGCTCGAACTCGCGGTCGGTGAGGTGCGCGGGCTCCCCGCGCACGACGGCGTCGCGGATGCGGGAATCGACCGTGAGGCCGTCGTCCACCGTGATCTTGTCGATCTGGTCGCCCGAAGTGTTGTAGTCGCGCGTGCGGCGGAGGTGGGCGCGCAGGCGCGCCAGCAGTTCGGCGGGATCGAACGGCTTGGTCAGATAATCGTCGGCGCCTGACTCCAGGCCGGTGACCTTTTCGATGGATAGGCTGCGGCCCGTCAGCATGATGACGGCGCCGCGCCATCCGAGAGCGCGCAGCTCGCGGCAGCAGTAGAAGCCGTCGCGGCCCGGAAGCGTCACGTCCAGCAGCGCCAAATCGAAAGACGGATCTTCGCGAATCAGATCGATTCCCTCTTCCGCCGTGCTTTTCGCGGCAATATAGTATTCCTCCCGCGCCAGCAGGCGAGTGAGCGACTGCGCGATCGCGCGGTCGTCCTCCACGATTAAAATCTTACCCGCCATGGTTTTTCTCCCCTTCCGGAAGCCAGATTGAGAACTGCGTTCCGGCGGCCGAACTGCGCACTTTCATTACCCCGCCATGGTCCTGAACGATGCGGCGGCTGGAGAATAGTCCCAGACCGGCGCCGTTTTCCTTGGTGGTAAAGAACGGATCGAACAATCGCTTGCGGATATTGGCGGGGATGCCGGGGCCGGTGTCCCCGACCCGCAGGCAGGCGCCGCTCTTATTGCGGGACAGGGAAATCGTCAGCGTTCCCCCTGCGGCGTGCATCGCCTGGACACCGTTCAGCGCGAGGTTTACGAGCACCTGGTCGAGCTGACCGAGGTCCCCGATAATCGTTGGGACATTACGTCCTAATTCCACCACGACGGATACATTTTCCTGCGTCGCCTGCGGCCGAAGCAGCTCCGCAGTATGTTCCACGAGCGCCGGCAGATCAACCGGAGCGAGGTGCATGGCGTGCGGGCGCGCGATGCCGAGCAGGCGGTGGGTGAGAAGCGAAAGGCGGTCCAGCTGCTTCTGCATGACGTCGAACGATTCGGCGCGCAGCGCGCGGTCGTCCTGGTCGGCAAGGGACAGCTCAATGGCGAGCGGAGTCAGGATATTGCGAATGTCATGCGCGACGGAAACGGCAAGCAGGCCCACGGCGGACAGCTTTTCCGATTCTAGTAGCTGAGCCTGGGTCTGATGGAGCACGCTCTCCACTTTGTTCAGGCGGCCGTGCGCGCTTTTAAGGGCGTTGGCGAGTTCTCGCGACTGTTCGCGCAGCTGGTCTGACTGAAGCCGCACCTTCAGTTCCAGCCGCCGCGTGCGCGTGATGTCCCGGAAAGTCCAGAGGCGGCCGATCACCGACTTATCGTCATCCAGAACCGGGGCGGTGTAGCGCCGCAGCAGACGATATTTCGGAGCGAGAATCTCGATCTCGTCTTCGCTTGTCATGGTAGGATCGGCGTAGATCTTGTCCAGCGTCTGGACAAATTCGTCTGGGTTTTTGATACGTGGAAGCATCTGCACGCGGACTTGCTCGGGGCCGCCATGGAGCGCTTCGACGACGTCAAATCCGAAGATTTCGCCGAAGCGTGGATTGCAGATCAGGTCACGACCGGTGGAATCCGAGAGCAGCACTCCGTAGTCGGACGCACGCAGCAGGGCGCGCAGCAGGACGAGTTCCTCGCTGGAGGACATTGAGGTTCCGCTGGTGGCCAGAGATTGATTGTGCGCGCGCGCGCTCATGATTGTTCCGGTTCGTAGGTACGGATCTTATTGAGCAGAACGGATAGCGCCCAGCCGCCGAGAAACACCGCGACGATCACAAATCCCAGTCGCTCGTCCAAATACTGCCAAATATGCCCCTTGGGGGAAATGTCGATGTGAAAGAGCGTCAGCATTTCTTGAGTTGCGATCACGAACGCCACCGCCACGGAAATCAGAGTAATGCTCAGATTATAATAAAGTTTGCGGACCGGTTTGATAAACGCCCAGCCGTAGGCGCCGACCATCAGGACGCTGTTCAGCGTATCGATCAGGCACATTCCCGCGGTGAAGAGCGCCGGCAGCAGCATGATCACCCAGAACGGCGTGCCGGCCTGTCCGGAATGCGCAGACATCCCCAGCAATCCTACTTCCGTCGCCGTGTCGAACCCAAGGCCGAACAGAAATCCGACCAGATACATCTGACGGCTGCCGTTCACCATGCGCAGTATTGGCCGGAACAGGCGCGCGAGAAGTCCGCGCTGTTCCAGCGCATGATGCATGGCTTCCTCATCGAGATCTTTTCCACGCGCGAGGGCGCGCAGGCGTGTGATCAAATCGATCAGAACGACCAGGTTGACGATGCCGATGATGTAAAGAAACGCGCTGGAAACGAAGGTTCCCACCTGCGAGCCGATCGCGTGCCACCCTTCCATATGCTGCTGCACGTAGGTGGCGGCCAGCGCGAGCGCGGCGCAGAGAAGAACGACAATGGTGGAGTGGCCGAGCGAGAAAAAGAAGCCGACGCCGATGGGGCGCTTTCCTTCCTGCATCAGCTTGCGGGTCGTGTTGTCGATCGCCGAGATATGGTCGGCGTCCACGGCGTGGCGCAGTCCGAAGGCGTACGCCAGCCATCCTGTCGCCAGCAGCGCCGGGTAGGTGTGCGACGCCGCCCACGTGACGATCCAGAGGAGAATATTGATGGCCGTGAGCGCGCCGACCAGCAGAGCGACCCGGCGCTTCGTATGATCGAGAGTATTCAAGAGGGACAGCAATCCATTCTAATGGGTATGTGGCGAAAGCCACGCCTTCAAACGTGAGACTGACAGAAGATCGAGACTTGCCGGTCTCGTATTGCGGGAGCGCAATCCAACACGGAAACGACGGCGGAGTTGTCCCGCCGTCGTCTCAGAGTAATCCGCGAAAGAGTTTGCCAGCTCGCTTCGTCTCAGTGTTAAACAGCGAGCGCGGCGAATTTGTTCCGCGCGGCGCAATCTCGCCAATGATATTGAGAGAGGCGCTAGATGGCTGCTCCGCCGACTGCCCGGATGATCAGTACGACGCCGATGGTAGTCACGGCGGCGGCGCTGAAGATCGGCATGAAACGCGTGAAGGCGTCGCTGCGCGGAACGCGCTCCAGCAGCTTTGACGCCGACACCACCGCGACGCCGATTGCGATCAGCACGGCGGCGAGACCGATGCTGAACGACGTAATCAAGAGCAGCCCATACGCCACCCGGTGCAGCGCGATTGCCGAGAGCAAAACGACAAGCGCCGAAGGGCAGGGGACAATGCCTCCCGAAATCCCCAGCGCAATCAGTGACTTCGCCGTGATCGGTCCATCGGGAACATGGTGATGGTGGTGATGTCCGAACCCATGCGAATGCCCGCCGTCATGGCTATGGGAATGCTCATGATCATGAGAATGGTCATGATCATGTGTATGTCCGTGATCGTGGCTATCATCGTGAGGATGGACATGATCGTGCGTGGGGGCGCCGACGGCCGCCATTGCCAAAACTGGCGCATGCGCATGATCGTGAATATGGTCATGCTCGTGAGTATGCTCAAGGTCGTGGCTATGATCGTGATCGTGATCGTGAGAATGGTCATGGTCGTGATCGTGATCGTGGCTATGCCCGTGTGAATGTCCGGTGTCCAGGCCCCGGATGCGGCTGTAGAAAAGCCAGAGGCCGACACCGAACACGGCAAGGCCGCTGATGACGCTGAGAATGGGAAACAGTTTCTCGGGGACAATATACTGCGAGGCGAACAGCGTAATCAGGCCGAGCGCGAAGACCCCGAGGGTATGCGTGATCGTCACCACGACGCCGAGCAGAAACGCGTGCTTGACCGTGCCGCGCGTCCCCACCAGATACGCCGCCACCATTGTTTTGCCATGACCTGGCGAGAGAGCGTGGAACGAGCCGAAGACAAACGCGACCAGAAGCCCGAGCAGCATAACTCCAGGCGTCAGGTTCTTCGCCGCGATCGTCTGGGTGAAGCGGTCCTGCGGGGTGTTGCCGTTCGTCGCGGCGGCCGGTGCGGACCCGGTGGTCGGCGCGACACTGGCGGCCGCCATCGCGCCTAACGGCGCATCGGAAACGGTGAATGTCGCCGACGTTTCCTGCAGCGGCGACATCGCCGTGACACTCGGATAAGCCGTGAGCTCCTTGGTCCGATCCGTCGCGGGCACGGACGAATCGCCCAGATAAGCGCGAGATCCAGCCGCTGCGACGATCTCTTTCCAGCCAGTGCGCTCGGCGTAGTTGCCGTCTTTGTAGGCGATGGCGTGCGCGCCGGCGGCGAGTGGCGTGGCCGATTTCAGATTTATCACGAGCCGAATAGTGTCCAGGCCGCCGGCGCCCGGGCGGAACGCCAGTTTGCTGTCCACGATACTAAGAGTGACAGGCTTGCCGTCCGCCGTCAAACTCAAGCCCTGAGCAAGCTCCGGAGCCTTGGTCTGGAGATAAGCGCTTTGCTCGGTGGCGGAGATTTTGCCGTCGCCGCTAGTGTCCATGGCGGCGCGCTCGGCTACGGTAGGGATCTCCGCCATATCCAGCACGTAGAAGATCTGCATGCCGGCGTCGGCCACCGTGATGCGGCTGTAGTGGCTGATCGAGAAGTTCCCCATTGGGTGCGCCCCGGCGGGCGTCGTCAGGACGGCGGCTGTGAGCAGCGCGGCGCTGATCGCCGCAGTCATGAAACGTCGGAAATTCATGGGACCTCTTAGCTCCTGAGTTTGGGCGGGTTCTGTGTCGAAATTGGGAACTGGACCGCCGACGCGCCAGGCGCGTTCAGCTTCGCCAGCGCCAGACGCGCCTGCTTGGGCGCGAACGGGTTCCAGTAAGGGTTGAGCGCCAGCGCCTTCGCGAGATGTGCGCGCGCGCCGTCGCGGTCGCCGAGCGCCTGCGCGATCATGCCGGCGTGATATTGCATCTGCGCGTCCTGAGTGCGCCATGCCAGCGCCTTGGCCATCGCTGCTGATGCGCTGCGCAGGTCCCCGGCCTGATAGCTGACCCAGGCGAGCGTGTCGTAGGCGAAGACGTCGTGACGGATGGTCAGCTCATGGCGCGCGATTTGGACGGCTTCCGCGAGATGAACGTGGTGATCCGCGCAGTAGACGGCGCGCTGCCGGTCGTAGACACCGCCCTGTGCGCGGGCGATCCGGCCGGCGGCGTCCACCATCGCGTACTGCACCTTCGCCTGCCGGGCGTCTCCCGAGGCGCCGTAAGCGTCGCCGAGCAGCGCCAGCGTTTCGGGCGTCGGCACGATCGCCGCCGATCGCGTTCCCCATTGGATCGCCTCCGTATAATTCCCCTGGCCGGCGCAAAGGCGCGTGAGGAAGGTCATCGAGCGGTAATCATTTGGGAACACGGCGACGGCGGCGAGATACGCCTTCTTGGCTTCATCGGCGCGCCCCAGGGCGCCGAGCATATTGCCTTCGCGCATGTGATACCAGGCATTGGCGTCGGCGGACATTTCGAGGTTTGCGTCGGCCAGCGTCCGAGCTGTCTGGATTTGCGCGAGGGCGCCGTCGAGATTTCCGGTCAGCTCCATCAGGCGTGCGGTCATCGCCAGCGTGTGGGAATCGTGATTGTTCACGACAAGCTTCGCCATGCCGTGAGCGGCGACTTTGTAATCGCCCATCTCAGTATTCAATTCCACGAGAAGGGACTGTGCGGACGCGCCGCTCGGGTCTGCCTTCACGATCTTTTGCGTAAGGGCGAGCGATTCGGGAAATCTGTGCTGGGTGAACAGGCTCTGCGCAAGCTGGTTGTACGCGGCCATGTTGCTGCGTGTGCGGATCGCCAGAGAGTTGCGCGCCATGGCTTCGGCGCGCGTGGCGTCGGCGATATCTCCGGTCTCGCGGCAGCGCTGCGAGTACAGGCCGGCGAGCAGCGCGCGGCCGATGGCGTCCTGAGAATCGCGCTGGATGTTCTTCTCGTAAAACCGGATCGTCTGCTCCAGACGATTGGGATCGTAGGCTTCGCGCTGCGCGGCCGCAGCGACGGTGTGCGCGCGTGGCTGCGCCTTCAGGCTGGTCCAGGCCCAGCCGGCGAGACCTAACACGGCGGCGGAAGCGGCGACGACGGCGGCTCGTTTCATTTGAATGCTCTGCTCCACATTCCTGAGTTCTCGATCGCGAAACATAAATTCGTCCCCCGGCAAGCGCCGGAGGACGAATGGTGGGATTACTTAGGTGATCCTAAGTAAGGGAACGTGCTGGTGAAGTGCTTCGCGCCGCGACCAACGTTGTCGCTGACCAGAGTCGGGATTTCCTTGCCGTCATCCGGAGCCAGTCCAAGGGTCGGGATGGTGTTTCCGAAGATCACGCCCAGGGACGTGTCCACAACGTCGTCGGTCAGAGCGCGTCCGCCAAAGGTTCCGCCGGTCGCGCCGCCGGTTTCCACGCCCAGGTAGGTTGCGTTACCGCCCTGGCTGAGGTCCGCGATCATGACGTCCGGAACGAGGACGGCCTTGACGACATCGGTGATCGCCTGCGAGCGACCAGCGGTTCCCGTCATGAAGCTTTGAATATCGTTCGCAAGCTGCGAAGGGTCGTTGGTCGGATTGTTTTGGTCGTTGACCTGATGCCGATTGTTAGCGACTGTGGCGAAGACTTCGTTGACTGCGGGACGCGCCAGGCGATCCACCTGGGTGAAGGTCTGTGTGCTTCCGCCGCCGCCGCCGCCGCCGTTATCGTCGCTGCCGCTGCATCCCGCCAGGGCGAGGGCCGCGAAGCTCGCCGCCACGCCGCAGAGCATGATTTTTTTATGTAACATCGTTCTCTCTTCTCCTGAAAAAATGGCGCTTACTTGCTGGTGGTGCACCAAACGTGGATCTTCTTATTCGTTCCCGGAGCCAGAAGCGCCTTCGGAAGCTCCACAACGATTGAAAGAACGTTGTACGGAGCGAGGAAGTCCTGCGCTGCGCCTGGGGCGCGCCAACTGG
>NZ_JBDSQY010000198.1:0-8849 GCF_039929585.1 Capsulimonas sp. | reverse complement strand
TAGTTGTGTGCGCCATCGCCCCCCCATTATCCTTCTTCATCTTCGGTTTGTTTTCCCTCGGGCTTGTATTTGAGCTGGGAAATTGCGCAGTCTATGCGCGACAAGTCGTCCCGTTCGCCCAGGTACGAAGGCTGATAAAGCGAGCCGCCTTTGTAGGCGTAAAGATAACGGATCTCCACGAGCGCCCCGGCTGCGGGAACGGGCTTGTTGACGGGGATGGTGACGCTGCCCACGGCGATGGGGGCGCCCGCTTCGTCGAATAATTGCAGTCGAACGCTGCGCTGATCGTTGACCGCCGCGACTTCGCACGTGCAGGTCGCATAAAACTTGCATTTCACCTGCGATCCGCCTGAGGCGGGACGTCCCGCGACACTGACGCCGTCCGCTTTCTTGAATACGACTCCCTCGCCGCCGCGCGCCGCGATCGTGTCGTAAAGCGCTTGTTTCTCTACTTGATTCCAACTCGTCTCCGCCACACTCAGAAACGGCGTGTTTCCGACAATGGCGCGCAGAGCCTCAAAGCGCTTCCGATATGGCTGAGATCGCAAATCATCCGCGCCCTGGGCCAGCAGATCGAAGAGGACATACTTGTCTCCAAGAAGCTCGCCATCCAGCACGCAATCGGGAATCAAGGCAAGCGCGTCGCTGATTTCCTGGGGCATGGAGACGCATAACCCTTTCCGATTGGATCCTGTGACGGCGCCGCTCGCGACGGACGCCATGATCCTTTTGCCGTCGAACTTCTCCTGCAGACACCAGGCGTTATCTTCGATATGACGCCGCGCATGCTCCTCCTCAATGGAGTTCAAAAGCTGCGGGACCAGTCCCGAGATGCGCGCCGCGTTTTCAGTCATTGCGAACAGCGCGCCGGAACCGTCCGGCGTATAGCCCTTCGAAGTCTTCTCCGAAATCAGCTTGTCGTAAATCTGTCGCGCCTTTTCCAGCGTCACGGGAGTGTTGGTCTTTGTCCCCGCCGAGAGCGCATTCCCGCGCCTTCCAAAAGCGAACGTGACGGTGTAACCGCCCTCCGCCTCATTGATCGCCGCATGGTACTCTTTGTCGGAAGATCCATCGCGATAGAATAAACGTGAACTGGTGTGGATGGTAGATGTCATGATCGAAGCTCCCTTGGTAGTTTGAGTGTACCGCAGGCGCTTGGGAAAATATGGGCTGGGTGAGCATACCAGCCGTCGTGAATACGAGAATTCTCATGTGGCGCGAAAGACAAAATCCCCAGTGATAAAAACGGGAGAGTTCTTCTCGTTCTTATCACTGGGGATTCGTTTTAACGCCAGCCGCCGTGGCCGGTGGGAACATATCCGCGTCGGTTGCGCCCGCGTCCGCCGCGGTCGTTCCATTGCAGGTCGAAGCTGTAATGGCCTTTTCCCGAATCGGTGTCGTGGATCCGCACGACTGCGGTGTAGTTGTTGTTTGCGTTCGGCTCCTGCACGAGCTGAACCGTCCCGCGCCCGTCGGTTTTGCGCAAGTTCACATTGACCGAGCGATTGGGCAGGCCACCGCCTTGGAAATCATGATGCTCGTTACTCACGCCGCCCGAAGTGGCGCGCACACGCACGTCTTCTCCGGAAATGCGAATGGTGGCCTTGTCGTCCACATCACCGCTCCAGCGCAGATTCGCCGCGTTCGATTGGACCGCCAAAGTCCCCATCCCCATTGTCAGCAGCAGCGCCAGGCCTGCTCGTTTTCCTGTATTGAACATATCGATAACACTCCTTGTTTTCGCTGTGATCCGCACTCTTCATCGTGCGGCTGTATTTCATTGACGCGCGCAATCATCTTCAGGTTCCATCAATTTGACGGCGATTGTTCGCCGTGATATACTTTTCCCCACGAGGTCACTTTTTTGAACACTGTCTTCACTCCCCAGGAAATCAGAACGCTTCAAGCCGCTGTGAATGAGATTATCCCCGCCGACGACTACCCGAACGGCTGGGACGCCGGCGTGGGCGACTACTTAGTAGCGCTCATGATACGCGATCCGCGCTTTCTCCCGATCTATCAGGAGGGTCTGCGCGAGCTTGCGAGCGCGAGTGCGTCCGGGACTGAATTCCACAGTGCATTTTTCGATCTTCTTGTCGAGCATACAATGGAAGGTTTCTACGCTGATCCCGGCAACGGCGGCAACAAAGAGGGCGTGGCGTGGCGTATGATCGGCTACGAGGTGACGGCATGACGGCGAATATTTACGATGTGATCGTTGTCGGAGCGGGCGCGGGCGGCGGTGTGGCCGCCGCGCTGCTTGCCGAAGCCGGAAAGCGTGTGCTGCTTCTGGAGCGTGGACGACGGATGACGTTTGCCGATGTCGGCCGCGATCATCTGCGCAACCAGCGCCTCTCGCTGTATGGCGTCAATGCGGGGCCGAATTTGAAGGATAATCCGCGCGTCGCCGTGGATCTGGAAGGCGGCGTCCGTGTGATTGACGCCACCGACGGCGCCTATCAGAACAATGCGGCGGCGGTCGGCGGCGGAACGCAGGTGTACGGGGCGCAGGCGTGGCGCTATCTTCCCGATGATTTTCGCATGGCGTCGAAGTACGGCGTTCCCGACGGCTCCAGCCTCGCCGACTGGCCGATTTCTTACGAAGACTTAGCGCCGGATTATGAGCGAGCCGAATGGGAAATGGGTGTTGCTGGCGACGAGGAAGACGCCGGAAAGAACCGTCCGCGCCACAAAGAATATCCCATGCCGCCGCTGATGATGAACGCGCAGGGGCGTGCGCTGCGGGCTGCAGCGGATGCGCTTGGCTGGGATACGCAGCATGTTCCCCTGCTGATCAACAGCACGCCGCGAGGCGGACGCGACGCCTGTGTCCATTGCCAGCAGTGCGTCGGCTTCGCCTGCCCAACCGACGCGAAAAATGGAACGCATAACACCATGATCCCGCGCGCCCTCGCCACAGGACTCTGCACGCTGGAGACCGAGGTGATGGCGGAGCGTGTGATCGTTGGTGGCGACGGCCACGCAACCGGCGTCGTTTATTGGAACGCTCAAGGCGAGCAGGTCACGGCGTCGTCGGAAGTCGTGGTCTTATCCGGCGGCGCGGTGGAGACGGCGCGACTGCTGCTGAACTCCAAAACGGACACGCATCCCAGCGGTCTCGGAAACAACTCGGACCAGGTCGGGCGCAGCCTGCAGGGGCACTTCTACGCCGGAGCCTATGGCTGGATGGACGAACCCGTTTGGGACGGGATTGGGCCAGGGCCGACCACGGCGACCATTCGCTTCAACCATAACAACGACGGCATTGTCGGCGGCGGTATGCTCTGCGATGACTTTATTATGCAGCCGATCAACTTCGTCAAAGGGATCGCGCCGCCTGGGATGCCTCGGCGCGGTTTGGAGTACAAGCAATGGGTGCGTCACAGCTACACGCGCATGCTCCGGGTCTTTGGCCCCGTGCACGACATCCCGAGCCCGACGGCGCGTGTTGAGATCGACCCGAACGTGCGCGACCGCTGGGGCATTCCGGTCGTGCGCATTTCCGGCGCCACCCATCCCGAAACCCTGCGTGTGCATGCCTTTATGAACGCCCGCGCTGAAGAGTGGCTGCGCGCAAGCGGCGCCAAAAATATCCGCAGCGATGCGGCGACGCTGGGGCTGAGCGGCGGTCAGCATCAAGCCGGCACATGCCGCATGGGCCACGATCCAAAGACTTCGGTCACGGACCCATGGGGCCGTGTCCACGGCTTCGATAATCTTTATATCGCCGACGGATCGCTGCATGTCACCAACGGCGGCTTCAATCCTGTGCTGACGATCCTGGCGCTTTCGTTCCGTGTCGCCGGCCATATTGTTCGGTCCTGGTGAAGATCGAACGCTAAGATTTGACCCTCCTCCGGTCTCCGTGCTATACTTTGCGTCTATGACGAACGGCTCTTTCGATCTCTTTGGCCGCGCCCCCGCCGCGACTGCCGCTCCAAGCACCATCGCCGCCGTACAGGAAATCGTGCGTGAAGCCCCCAAGGGCGCGGCGATCGTCCCGTGGGGCGGGGGAACCCGCCAGCATTTAGGCTATGCCCCTGAGCGCTACGATCTGGCGCTTTCGACGCAAAATCTGGGTCGCGTGGTCGATTATCAGCCGGCGGATATGACGGTGACAGTCGAGGCCGGGATGACGGTGGCCGCCCTGCAAACCCTGCTTGGCGAACAGGGCCAGTTTTTGCCGCTCGATGTCGCCCAGCCGGAGCTCCGAACCGTCGGCGGGATCATCGCGGCCCGCGCGGACAGTCTGCGCCGCCTGCAATACGGCAGCGTGCGCGATTCGCTGATCGGCGTCAGCGTGATTGACGCTCGCGCGGAATTAATCAAAGGCGGCGGCCGCGTTGTCAAAAACGTTTCTGGATATGACCTACCCAAGATGTACTGCGGCTCTCTGGGGACGCTTGGTTTGATCGTCGAAGCATCGTTTAAGGTCTCCCCCCTCCCGCAAACGTCCGCCACCGTCCTGCTGCCTTTGGAAGCCGAACACAACAGCGAGGACGTGCTGGATTCGCTGCTGGCGTCTGAACTGGTCCCCTCGTTTCTGTATCTGCTCAGCCCGCAGGCGGCGCGTGCTCTTCTGGAAATGCCGGACGGCGTGGAGCCGTCCCAGATGCTGATCGTCGGCTTCGACGGCGACGAAGAATCCGTCGCCTGGCAGGTGGAGACCCTGGGGGCGGGCGCGCTGGACGCGGGGACAGCAGGTACAATAAGAGAACGATTACGCGACTTCGCCCACGCGCCGTCGCCCATGACCTGCGCGTTCCATATCCTTTCCTCCCAGGTCGGCGCCTTCTCGCGCATGCTGGAATGGACCGCCCGCCGCGCCGGTTTCACGGCTCAAGTCGCAACGGACGCCGCGCTCGGCATGATGTGGGCGCATTTTCTCCCGGCGTCCGAGACGTCCGACTGGAATGCACTCTGGCCCGATCTGTTTGACAAAGCGAGCCGCTGCGGCGGCAGCTTCATCGTCGAGCGCATGCCCGATGAGCTGCGCGTCCAAGACAAACCGATCTGGTTCCCTCTGCTTTCAGACTTCGCGCTGATGCGGGGATTGAAGGAAACGCTGGACCCGGGGCGGCTCTGGAACCCGGGGCGGTTTGTGGGGCAATTATGAACGACGATTCCTACACAAACGATCTGATGACCTGCGTCCACTGCGGCCTCTGCCTCAACGCCTGTCCCACTTACCTGGAGACCGGCAGCGAGGCGGATAGCCCGCGCGGGCGGATCGTGCTGATGCGCGCTTTGCACGAAGGGCGTTTGTCGCCGAAGGATGAAGATCTGCGGCAGCACATTGATGCGTGTCTGGGCTGCCGCGCCTGTGAGACGGCGTGTCCGTCCGCCGTGCCCTATGGTCATTTGATCGAAGTCGCGCGCGAGCGGATCGACAACGAAGGTGACCGTCCTATTCAAGAGACGCTAGCCCGTAAGGCGCTGTTGGGGACGCTGACGCATCCCTCGCGGATGGCGGCGGCGATGACCGTGGCGAAGCGTGTCACAGATGGCGACATCCCCGCGCTCGCATTAAAGATGCTCTCAGGCGATTCGAATGCGAAGACGCAGCATGTCCAGCTGCCGGACAAGATCAACCCACCGCTGCCGCCGGCCTACACGCCGGCTGTGGGAAAGAAACGCGCGCGGGTGGGCGTACTCGCGGGCTGCGTGATGCGTGTTCTTTACGGCGACACAAACGCCGACACCGTGCGCGTTCTGGCCGCGAACGGCTGCGAAGTTTTGGTCAACCGCCGCCAGGGCTGCTGCGGCGCGCTGCACGCGCACAATGGGGCGCTGGACGAAGCGCGTGGGTTAGCGAAGCAGCTGATCGACGCCTTCTCGCCCATGGACGGCCTCGACGCCATCATCGTCAACTCCGCCGGCTGCGGCAGCATGATGAAGGATTACGAAGCCCTGCTCGCGGACGATCCCATTTATCTCGTCAAAGCCCGCGCCTTTGCCGCCAAGGTGCGCGATGTGAGCGAATATTTAGACGAACTGGGCTGGGTGGCGCCGCTTCAGCCCCTGTCGTCCGAGCCACTGACGATGACTTACCATGACGCCTGTCATCTCGCGCATGGTCAGGGCGTGCGCGACGCGCCCCGGGCGCTGCTGGGGCTTATTCCCGGCGCCACGCTCGTCTCGCTGAAAGAAAGCGAGATCTGCTGCGGTTCGGCTGGCATTTACAATCTGACGGAGCCTGAGATGGCGACCCGATTGCGCGAGCGCAAGATCGCCAATATTCGGGCGACCGGCGCGAGCGTGGTCGCGACCGGCAACCCCGGCTGTCTGTCCTGGATCAATTCCGGTCTCGCGGCCGATTCGGAAAATCTCATTCGCGTGGCCCATCCGGTCACGCTGCTTGCGGAGGCGCTTTGTCCACCAACACACTCGGAGTAACACTCGCAGACCATGTCGCCCAGCTGCAGCGCGACTTGAATGGCATACTCGTCTTTGAAGAAGCGATGTCGGGGCTTGCGACGGCGCTGCTGGCGTCGTTCGCGCAGGGGGGTAAGATGATGACCTGCGGCAACGGCGGCTCGGCGGCGGAAGCCGCGCACCTCGCCGAAGAGCTGACCGGCCGTTTCTACCGCGAGCGCAAGTCCCTGCCGGGCATGTGTCTGTCCATTGACGGCACCCTGCTCACCTGCATCGGCAACGACTACGGCTTCGACGAGATCTTCGCGCGCCAGGTCGAATCGCTCGGCCGCCCAGGGGATGTCTTCATCGGCTTCACCACCAGCGGCAACTCCGAAAACGTCCTGCGCGCCATTCTGAAAGCGCGCGAGCGCGGCCTCATCACCGCGATCTTCTCCGGCAAGACCGGCGGTAAAGCGAAGGGCCTCTGCGATTACGAGTTTATTGTTCAAAGCGAGCACCCGTCGGCGATGCGTATTCAAGAGTGCCATCAATTGATGCTGCACGTGCTCTGCGAAAAGATCGAGCGCGTTGTTTTGGATTTAGAATAGCCCTCACCCCCAGCCCCTCTCCCAATACTGGGAGAGGGGAGACAGAGTTTTAGGATTTCAGATGCCGTTTATCGACAAATTAAAGGCGAAGACGCCAACATTGTCCTATGAGTTTTTTCCGCCAAAGAATCCGAGTGGGTGGGGAACTCTGTATTCCTCGCTGGGCACGATCGCGCGTCAGGCTCCCGACTTCGTCTCCGTGACCTACGGCGCGGGCGGCTCCACGCGTCAGAAGACCGTGGAGCTTGTCGGGCGGATCCAGAGCGAACTGGGTATTGAGACGGTGGCGCACCTGACCTGCGTCGGCCACTCGCAGAGCGAACTGCGCGGCATTCTCGAACAGCTGGAAGCAGCAGGCGTGAAAACTATTCTCGCTTTGCGCGGCGACCGCCCGAAGAACGATCCGACGTTCACGCCGCATCCCGAAGGTTTCGGGCGCGGGTGCGATTTGGTGGACTTCATCCGCCAAAACTTCGACTTCCATATCGGCTGTGCGTTCTATCCCGAGAAGCATCCCGAGTCGAGCACCGTCGATCTGGATATTGAGATTCTGAAGGCCAAACAGGATGTAGGAGCGGACTTCGCCGTCTCCCAGCTCTTCTTCGATAACGACACGTTCTACCAATTCCGCGACCGCGCCGCCGCCGTCGGCGTCACTCTGCCTCTGATTGCGGGCATCATGCCGGTGACATCGCTCAGCCAGCTCCCGCGCTTTTCCGAACTCGGCGGCTCCCAAATCCCCGCCAAGCTGACCGATTTCCTCGGCGAAGGCTCCGACGAAGAAATCGTTCCGCGCGGCGTTGAGTACGCCGCCGCCCAGTGCCGCGATCTGATCGACAACGGCGTGGCCGGCGTGCATCTCTACACGCTCAACAAATCCGTGTCCTCAGTGAAGGTGACGCAGGCGCTGCGAGCGTCCGGCCATTTGCCGAAGGTGGCGGCGGGGAAGTAGATTGGAAAAGATCGCTGCAGATTGGACTTCGCTTCCCGAAGGAGTGATCGCCGAATCGCTATGGGTGACGCTGCACGACGGTTATCTGAACAACATCCATTCTGACTTGGCGGCCGGCGCGGTCACGCTGTCGTTTCAAGTGGGCTATGTCGCGAGTTTTCACAACCTTCCACAAGACACGCGCTTTCTTCTCAAGTTTGAATCCGTAATTTCCGTACGTGCGAGCGCCTTTTACCCATGGCCTTCCGCGCCGATGATTCCTCAGATTGCGACTGGGCGAGAGCGTCTTCAATTGACAGCCGGATACGATCCAAAATGGCGTGAGCAATCGGTGGATTGGGATGCGCTGGAGAAACGCTTACAGAACGACGAAGTGAGGATCGATACCTCACACGCAGAAATAGCGCAATCTGAGGACCAAGTCGGTTTCCGTTTGGAAGGAACTCTGCTCGACGACGAGGACGCCTACCATTATGTGTTCATTCACGCCGCCTGCGTATCTTTCTCCGACACGAATGGGGGAATGTACGATCTCGATCAATTTCGGGAGCTGGGCGGCCGCTACTGGGAAGCGTTCGGCAAGCGTGCGCCGGACGCCGCCGAATGAACTGCTCGTAAGATTGATCGCTCACCCCTGGCAGAGGAACGGCTATAAGCTGGGATGACATGTTCGAGAGCGCCTGTTTGATTGCGCGGGCGCTGTCAGTCGTCGATGATTGCTGGCCGCGCTGACATCGCCTTCTCTCAGCCGCTGAAGCTGAAATCGGGGAGACAACTTAAATCGTCAAGGTCATTCAAATATGGGTAGATGTCAAGTCTCATCACATTGTGAACAACTGTGACGCGTTCGGAACTGGGTAGGCTCCTGGTTAAATAGGTCGGGCCGTTTCCCGTACCATTCGACTGTCGCCTCATAGGGCGTCTTGCGGCCA
>NZ_JBDSQY010000197.1:0-46389 GCF_039929585.1 Capsulimonas sp. | reverse complement strand
AATCCAAGGCATGACACAGGCACGCACCGCCGCTATCGCGCGCAAAACGCGCGAGACGGACATACAGTTATCGGTCACGCTGGACGGGGACGGCGAGAGCGAGATCGTCACCGGCGTAGGCTTCTTCGACCACATGCTCACCCACATCGCACGGCACGGATTGCTGCACCTATCGGTGCGGGCCGAAGGCGATCTGCACATCGACGATCACCACACCGTGGAAGACATCGGCATTGCGCTGGGAACGGCCCTGCGCGAAGCGTCCGGGGATAAAAAGGGCATCGTACGCTATGGACACGCCGTGGTGCCCATGGACGAGGCGCTTGTGACCTGCGCTCTGGACTGGAGCGGACGCGGGCTGCTCGTGTCCGACTTTGTCTTTCCCTCGGATAAGATCGGGACGTTCGACACAGAGCTCGTCGCCGAGTTCTTTCGGGCGGTCGCCGCGAACGCCGGTCTGACACTGCACTTCGAGCAGCGCCGAGGCGCAAACTCGCATCACATCGCCGAAGCGGCGTTCAAAGCCTTTGGGCGCGCCCTGGACGCCGCCAAGCAGCACGACGCCCGTGTACACGGCATCCCCAGCACGAAGGGGAGCCTGTAAAACCCATGGCTGTCAAAGAACTTCCGGCCATCACCTTCCCGCACTCATTCGGCGCTGGGAACACCTTCCGAATAGGAATGGGGATATTCTCGGTCGTAGGCCTGTACGCGACCGGCGTTTCGCTGAAACACCACGAGTTCAACAATGCCTTCGTGGCGGGCGTGCTCACCGCAGGCTTTGTATTTCTTCTGTTCGCGGTTCTCTCGTTTCGGGTCCGGGTGGACGACACGGGGATCACGCAGAACTGGCTGATTGGCAAATCGTCGGTGACATGGCCGCAAGTCTCTCGGGTGGACCGTTCACGCCGGATGTACTCCATCCACATCAACGACGGCAGCGAACCGATTACGATCTCTTTCTTGTCAACGCCCGCGCAGATCGCGGTCGCGCAGGAAGCGATCCGCTGCGCGGGTCTCAGCCCGACGCGCGGTAAGATCGAATATCCTGCAGTGGAGCGTTGGGACCGGTAATGAAAATCGCGATTATCGATTACGGAATGGGCAATCTGCGCAGCGTCGAAAAGGCGTTTCACAAAATCGGCGCGAACGGCGCGTTTGTGACCTCTGACCCTGCGGAGATCTTCGCCTCCGACAAAGCCGTCCTGCCCGGCGACGGGGCGTTCGACTCGACCATGCAGTCCCTTCGGGACTCGGGCATCGACAAAATCTCGCTCGACTTCATCGCCTCCGGCCGCCCCTTCCTAGGCATCTGCGTCGGCATGCAAGTGCTGCTCACGACCAGCGAGGAAGGCGAGCCCGGCGTGCGCGGCCTCGACGTCGTTCCCGGCCAGGTCAAGCGCTTCATGGGCGAGGGCCTTAAAGTCCCCCAAATCGGCTGGAACAACATCGCATTCACCCCCGGAACCCCGCTCGCCCACGGTCAGCCGGTCGGCGACCCGATGGCCTACTTCCTGAACTCCTACTACTGCGCCCCCGACAATCCCGCCGACATCGCCGCGACGACTGATTATGGCGTGACATTCTGCTCCGCGATCCATCGCGGCAATGTGTGGGCGACACAGTTTCATCCGGAAAAGTCGGGATTGGTGGGATTGGCGATCTTGGAGAGCTTTTCGGGGGTGTGAGGGACCTATTCCCCCGGCGCTTTAGCGCGCTTCCCCCTTTTCCCGGCAAGGCCCTTCGGGCGGGAAAAGGGGTGTTGATAACTATGGGCCAGGCGAATCTTGTCGTGGCCCGCAAAGAATAAGGCCCATCCCCATTTGACTAAACCAAATAGGAATGGGCCTTTATTTTCATTTTACACTGCCGAACACTCGCCTGGATTGCAGTAACTAGCACCCCTTTTCCCGCCCGAAGGGCCTTGCTGGGAAAAGGGGGAAGCGCGCTAAAGCGCCGGGGGAATAGGTCACGAAAGAATAGGTCTCTACCGACGCCGCAGGAACGCCGGGATATCCACGTCCTGGTCCGGCGAGGGGCGCGGCGCGGGGGCCGGGGCGGCAGGCGCGGGAGCGGGCTGCTGGGGCTGCGTCTGAGCGGCCGGCTGTGTCGGCTGAGCGTATGCAGCGGTTTGTGACGGCGGCGGCGGCGCGGACTGCGTGTTGATCGCCTGGCGGGCGTTCACGGAGACGGGCAGGCGCTGGTCGAATCCGGTCGCGAGGACCGTGATGCGCACTTCGTTCTCCATGCGCAGATCCTGGACGACGCCGAAGATGATGTTCGCATCCTCGTGGTCCGTCGCCTGCTGGATCAGTTCGGTGGCCTCGGTCACTTCGGCGAGGGTCAGATCGGCGCCGCCGGTGATGTTGATCAATGCGGCGCGGGCGCCTTCGATGCTGGTCTCCAGCAGCGGGGAGGCGATGGCGGCCTGAGCGGCGTCCACGGCCCGGTTCTCGCCGCTGGCGACGCCGATACCCATCAGGGCCGTGCCGGCGTTCAGCATGATCGCGCGGACGTCGGCGAAGTCCACGTTGATGATGCCGGGGATCGTGATGATGTCGGAGATGCCCTGCACGCCCTGGCGCAGAACGTCGTCGGCTTCACGGAAGGCGTCCACCAGAGTGGCGCGCTTCTCGACGACGCCGAGCAGACGGTCGTTCGGGATGATAATCACCGTGTCGACTTTGTCGCGCAGCGCATCGACGCCCTCTTCGGCCAGACGGAACCGGCGCGGGCCTTCGAATTTAAAGGGCTTGGTGACCACCGCGACCGTGAGTATGCCAAGGTCTTTGGCGATCTCGGCGATCACGGGAGCGGAGCCGGTGCCGGTGCCGCCGCCCATGCCGGCGGTGATGAACACCATGTCGGCGCCTTCCAGCGCCTTCTTGATATCGCCCTTAGATTCTTCCGCCGCCGCTTTGCCGACTTCCGGGTTACCGCCGGCGCCAAGGCCGCGCGTCAGGTTCTCACCCAGCTGCAGCTTGTAATCGGCCGCGCTGATATCGAGGACCTGGCTGTCGGTGTTCATCGCGATGAACTCGACTCCCGTCAGGCCGGCGTCAATCATCCGGTTGACGGCGTTCGTGCCGCCGCCGCCGCATCCGATCACCTTGATGCGGGCGAACGGGGTTTCGTCGCGTATTCCGAGCGCCATATGTGAAACCATCTCCTATAAAAAATATTAAACCGCCGTATCAATAAACACGGCGTTAATGGTCGAAAATCGAACCGGTGATTCGGGCGAAGAACTTTTGGATCTTCTTCATGTACTTACCCATCGGCGCTTGCTCGTGAACGATCTCACGGTGCTGCTGATGGTAGTGCGCCCCGTACTGCACTAATCCCACGGCGGTTGAATAAATCGGTGAGCGCAGCGTGTCGGCCACGCCGCCCACATCGCGCGGGCTGCCCACCCGCGTCGGCATTCCCGTCACCTGACGGCACAGCTCCGTCGCCCCGCGCATCTGTGCGCCCCCGCCAGACAAAATGATCCCCGCCGGAAGCATATTGTAATAGCCCGACCGCATGATCTCCTGCTTCACCATTGTGAACAGCTCATGCATGCGCGGCTCAACAATCTCAGCCAGAATACGGTTCGGTAGGATCCGTGGTTCATCGCTTCCCAGACTGATCACTTCGAACAGCTCATCGCCGGCGGTCATACTCACCATCGCGACGGCCTCGGCGAGCTTAATCCGCTCCGACTCGTCGTGCGAGGTGCGCAGGCCGACACTGATGTCGCGGGTCACATGGTTGCCGCCGACCGGGATCGCCGACGAGTAATAAATATCGCCATCCACGAAAATCGCAATGTCCGTCGTGCCGCCGCCGATGTCGGCGATGCAGACACCTAAATTCTTCTCATCCGGCAGCGTGACCGCTTCGGCGGTCGCGATCGGCTCCAACACGGTCGCCTCGATCGTTAGGCCGGCTTTGTGCACGCATTTGGCGACGTTCTGCAGAAACGTGACGGCCCCGGTCACCACATGCGTCTCCACTTCGAGACGGGCGCCGGACATCCCCACGGGAAAGCGAATACCGCTCTGCCCATCGATCGAATAAGACCTTGGGATCGCATGGATAATCTCTCGGTCCGGCGGAAGAACAATGACGCGGCTCTGGTCCTGGACGCGCTCCACATCCTCCTCGGTAATCTCCCGGTTCGGATGGGTGATAGCGACAACACCGCGCGAATTCAAAGACGCCACATGCTCGCCGGTCACTCCGACAATCACACGGTGGATCTCGTAGCCGGACATGGCGCGGGCCTTCTCAACGCTCTCCGAGATCGCCGCAGCCGCGCTGTCGATATCGATCACCACACCCTTGCGGATCCCCGAAGAGACGCTGTTGCCGACGCCGACGATGTTAATCCGTCCACGCTCTTCTATTTCAGCGACAATGGTGCAGACCTTCGTCGTCCCAATGTCGAGCCCGATCACGCAGTCCCTCGCCACCTCCTACGCCTCCCCATTCGACGCCGCTCTGAAAGCGGCGCGATCTTCTCTTGCCGTTCGCGCTAGTTCCGTGATTCGCCGTCCATGGTCGGCTCGCCCGCATACTGCTGCGGGGATTTCGCCGCCAATTGCGCCGCGCGACGCGTGGAGGAAAGGTCCGCCCGATGATCCAGCCATTGACGCCGGGTAATCGACAAATTGACAAAGATGCGTCCGCCGAGCGCCACCACGGCGGCAAGCGCCAGGTTTTGCCCTAATCGGTCGCCTAAATAAGCGAGAAACGCCGCCAGCAGCGTATTTACGACGAAGCCCGAGACAAAGACATTGCCTCGGAACTTCCCTTCCGTTCCCGCCCGCAGACCGCCGATCAGTGAATCGATCCCGGCCAGCGCCGCCAGTGAGAGATAGGAAGCATCCGCAATCGGAATTGTCGCTCCCTTTGTGAACCAGATCGCCGCGAACCCAATCAGGCCCGACGCCAGCGCTAACCAAATCATAAATTTCTACTAGTTCTTGTTGTCCGCGCCGCTTCGGGCGTTTGTTTCCACGGGCTGCGCGTACCTCGGCTGGGTGGCGCCGGCATAGGCGGGAATGATCAGCTTTTCGGCGTGGGCGATCCGCACCATGGCGGCGTCCATCCGTTGCATCTGATCGTAGGCGCCGTCGGGCAGCCTCAGCGCGGTATCCAGTGTCTTCGCGTCCCCGATGGCCTGAATGACATAAGGAGGCGTCTGCGGCGTATTGTTGATATAGACCGTGGGACCCGCGCACCGGATGGCGCTGTTCGCCACCAAACGCTGATCGTTCACCGAAATCGCTTCGGCGCCCGCCGCCTTCAGTTCGTTGACAAACTGGTTGATATCCACATCGTGCACGATTGTAATCATCTGCACGGCCAGCGGAGCATCCGGAAAGCGCTTCTTGCTATCGTTCAAGGTGACCGTCACGCCAGGCCCCTTGACCGCCGTCAGCCCGGCCAGGGTCTTAGCGCGATTGAGATCGTCCGTCAAGACTTGAAACTGCTTGTTTTGCGACGGCGCGCTGTTCTCAAGATCGCTGATGTTCTGCTGCAGCGACCCGATCGTGCGTTCGTCGTCAGTCGCCTTCTTCTTCAGAATCAAATACTCGTAGCTCAGGCCCTCGTAATTGGCGGCCGGCACGTTACTTTGACGGATCTGATTCTGGGTCTTGAATGAGAGGGCCAGCAGAGCGCCGAGAATGGCGCACAGCGTGCAAAGGCTAACTGCCCAGGACCGTTGCTGGTCACTGGGCGAGGCGGCGGTGTGCGGAGGCGAGTTCAGAGGCAATCCCATCGCTGTTGTTTCGATCCTTTGCGCCCTTGGCGGCGTCAACGACTGGCCGGCCGGGACTGCGGACGCGGCATCAACGCCGGCTGGCTAGGGCAACTGACATCGATATACGCGATTCTGGCGCCTGCATTTTCTCCAGCGGCCGTCACCGTCTCCTGCGCGACCGCGAGTTTTGCCGGCAATTCCTCGGGCTGACCTAGCTTTATCTGTAAATTATCACTTCTATTTAAGCATAAATTCGCGTTTTGGTCAACCTTTATGCTTTTGGCCTCCAAATTCTTTTTGGCGCCAAGCAATGCGATCAATTTATACGACTGAACCAGCCAATCAGCCCCAATCGGCTTTCCGAGCGCCAATGTGCTGGGGTCCATATCTCCCTCCAGCGCAAGCACCGGAACGCCCGTCGGCGGCGTTTCCACTAGCCGGAAAGGAACACGTTTGCGGTCCAGAACATAATAGCCGCCGTTGGCCGAGAGCACCGTATAAGGCTGCCGCTCCACGACGCGCAGAACCAGCGTATGCGGCAGTTCGATGGCCCGGCTCACATGGTCGATCACCGGATCGACTTGAAGCCGCTTCACAAATGGCTGACGCGCCGCCATCAGAAAGATATTCGTCTTCTTAGGAACCTGCGCTTCGGAGAAGATCTGATCGGCGGGAAGAGTTTGCAGCCCCTCGATCCGCACGTGGGTCACGCGCAGATACGGGTTGGCCAGTAAAAGACACGCCGCCTCCACCACGAGCGCCACGGCGCAGACGCGACGAATAGTTCGATGCCAGTTCCGGCGGCGGCGATTGACGCGACGCTTGCCTGGCGGCGTCACCACGATCCGTCCCGTCTGTGATGTGTGCGTACGCTTGTGCAATGGGGGCCGATGTCCTTCCCAAAGATCGCTTAACGCGGTTCCAGCGCAAGTTCGATCAGCCGGTCCAGCAGTTTAGGAAACGCAATTCCGGCCGCCTGGGCCGAGCGCGGCAGCAGACTGGTCGTGGTCATGCCGGGAATCGTATTGGTTTCCAGGGTGTAGATGGCACCGTCCTCGGTGACGATCATGTCCGTACGCGACATCCCCCGGCAGCCCAGCGTCTCATGACAGAGCGCCGCGATACGCCGCGCCTCAGCGGCGATGCTTTCGGACAGGCGCGCCGGCACGATCTCGTCCGTGGCGCCGGGCGTGTACTTCGCCGCAAAGTCATAGAAACCGCTCGCCGGCACGATCTCGACGATCGGGAGTATGTCCAGTTCGGTATTGCCGATCACGGGGACAGTGATCTCCGTCCCCACGACAAACTGTTCGATCAGCGCGGCGCTGTCGTACTCAAAGGCCGTCTCCACGGCGGCTTCCAGCTGGTCAGGATCGGTCACGCGCGTGACGCCGAAGGTCGAACCCTGGGCGCTTGGCTTCACGATCACCGGCATCGGCAGAGTGCGCAGCATCTCCCAATCAATGGGACGGCCACGCCGCACGGTTTCCCCGGCCGGCATCAGGACGCCGGCGCCCGTGAGCACTCGCTTGGACATCACTTTGTCCATCGCCAGGGCGCTCGCCAGAACGCCGCTTCCCGTATAGGGGATCCCGAGCACTTCCAGCATGCCCTGCACTGTGCCGTCCTCGCCGCCCGGACCATGCAGAGCGATGAAGACGACATCGGGCTTGTCTTCGGAGCGTACACGAGAGAGTTCGGGCAGGGCTTCAATCGCCGCGCCGCCATCCATGGGCGTCAGCGCGTGCACGTCGGCGGTTAAGCTCACAACGGGCATCAAGCGGCCGTCTGCGGTTTGGGCGGCCGGCAGCAGACGGTTGCCCGTCGCCGTATCAATCGCCGAAACGATGTACTTATTTGGGTCCAGCGCATTGAGGATCTGCTTGCCCGTGGAAAGGGACACGTCGCGCTCGGCGCTGGAGCCGCCCATCAGGACGGAGACTTTGATTCGGCTCAATGCGCCACCGCCAGGCTCTCGTGGCCCTGCGCGACGAACGCTTCGGCGATGGTCCGAACATCGTGCCCCGCGCCTAAAGCGATCACGACATCGCCGGGCAGGGTGTATTCGCCCAGGCGCGCCGGAATCAGCGTCTTGTCCGCCACATAGGTGACATGCGTCGCGCCGCGCCGATCGGCGGTCAGGGCCGCCAGCGCCGCGCCGGTCACGCCCTCAATGGGCTGTTCGCGCGCCAGGTAGATATCCGTCAGAAACACATGGTCCGCGTCCCGGAAACTCTCGGCGAACTGCTCCTTGAAGTCGTTCGTGCGGCTCGGCAGATGCGGCTGGAAAACGGCGACGATGCGGCGGCCAGGGTAGCCGTTACGCGCGGCGGCCAGAGTCGCGCGAATCTCCGTCGGGTGGTGCGCGTAGTCGTCGATGACTAGCACGCCGCCGGAGGTTTCGCCCAGACGCTCGAAGCGCCGGCCGGTGCCGGTGAACTTCGCCAGACCTTCCGCAATATCCTCAAAGGCGATCCCGAGCTGCAGGGCCAGCGTCACCGCCGATAGGGAGTTGGCGACGTTATGCATGCCCGGAACGCCCAGCGTGATCACGCCAAGGCGCTCGCCTTTGTAATGGACCGCATAAGAGGGCGTGAGACCGTCGAGATTGACGTCCGTCGCGCGGACATCGACATGCTCGTATAGACCATAGTTCAGCGTCTCCGGCAGGCCCGTCTTGTCCATCAGCATCGTCCGGATATTCTCGTCGTAGCCGCAGACGATCGCCTTATCCGACACCTGGGTCAGAAAACGGCGGAACGAGCGCAGCACATTGGCCAGATCGCCGTAATAGTCCAGGTGGTCGGCTTCGATATTGGTGACAACAGCGTAGCGCGGACTCAGTTCCAGGAAGGAGTCGTACGCCTCACACGCCTCGGTCAGGAAGACATCGCTCTTGCCCAGACGGGCGTTGCCGCCGTAGGCCGGCAGATCGCCGCCGATCAGCACGGTCGGATCGAGTCCGGCCTGCTCGAGCACCATCGCAATCATGCCGGTCGTGGTCGTCTTGCCGTGCGTTCCCGTCACGGCGATACTGCGCTTGTAGCCGTCCATCAATCGACCCAGCATCTGCGCTCGGGAGATGACCGGAATGCCCAGCGCGCGCGCTGCAACCACTTCCGAATTGTCCTTCTTTACCGCCGCCGACACGACTACCAGAGTCGCGCCGTTCACATTGTCCGCATGGTGTCCCGCAACAGCGCGTACCCCTTGCTTCCGCAGTGCTTCCAGTGTTTCCGAATCCCGTGCGTCGGAGCCGGTCGCCACGCCGCCTTGCGCTACGACGATGCGCGCGAGGCCGCTCATGCCCACGCCGCCGACGCCTACAAAATGAATCGTTTCGCTCACAGTAATCCCCAGTTTCTCTTTCAAGCTTCCGGCCGCGCATGACGCCAGACAAAGCCGCTCCGCTCTGTTTGCCCGCGCGATATCCTCCGCGCTTCATTCGTCCCTATAGTTTACCCGTTCAACGATCCCGAATGGCCCGAATCCTGACAAAGGGATTCGACTCAAATGCTTTTGATATCCTTCAAACGCTCCCGCGAGCCAGTCCGATGACGGCTTCAGCAAGGTCGCGCGCCGCATTCGGACGCGCCAGGGTCAGCGCCGCCTGCCCCATTGTCCGTAATCGCTCCCGGTCGCCGATCAGCGCCAAAATCTCCGCCGAAAGACGCTCCCCATCCAGATCCACATTCGGCAGGATCACGGCCGCTCCGGCCTCGACCGAGCGCCGCGCATTGCGGTTCTGCTCGTCGCCGCCCGTCGGCACCAAAGGGATCAGCAAAGACGGCTTCCCGAGCGCCGAGACTTCCGTGACCGTGCCGGCCCCGCTGCGGCCGACCACCAGATCCGCGAGGGCGTAGATGTCGCCGATCTCGCTTCCGAGAAACTGCGTCACATAAACACGGCGAGCCTGTGAAGCGTTTAGTTCCTGAACGCGCGCCGTCACCGTTTCGAAGTCCGAGTTCTGGCCGCACTGAAGAATCACGCGGCATTTGTCCAGCAGCGACGGCAGCGCCTCCAGCAGCGAGAGATTGAGTTTGCGAGCGCCGCGCGCGCCTCCCGTCACATACACCGTGGGCAACGCATCGTCCGCCGGATCGAATCCGCAAAGATCGCGCGCCCGCGCGGCGTCGCCCCCAAAGATCACCGTGCGCACCGGGTTTCCGGTGACAAATGCGCGCGCGCGGATACGCGGCGGCAGTTCGTCCAGAGCGCCCTCGAAGCTCAGCGCGATCCGCCGTGAGAATCGCGCGTTGATCTGGTTCGCCAATCCGACCTGCACCGTCTGCTCGTGCGCGAGCACGGGCGCGCGCAGCGACCAGCCGGCGATCACCGGCGGCACGCTGACATATCCGCCTGTGGCGAAGACGACATCGGGCCGAAACTTTCTCACCTCACCCAGCGCCTGCCCCACGCCGACCGGGATGCGAAACAGATCCGTCAGGTTCTTCCATGACAGCATGCCGTACCAGCGCGCGGCGCGCCGCAGCTTGCCGCTCTGGACGCCCGCGAAGGGTACGCCCGCGCTCGCCGCCAGATCCTTCTCCACACCGGCGGCGCTGCCGACATAAAGAAAGATCGGAGTCCAGTCCGCGCCCTCGGATTGCTTGCGGATCGTTTGGATCACCGCCAGGGCCGGCGCAACATGCCCGCCGGTCCCGCCGCCCGTCACTAAGATTCTCAGTTCGCGCTTAATTGCGCCTGGTGTTGTCGTCATTCGTCGCGGTCAATCGTCACGTGACGCTTCTTGGCGCGGTCCACCCGCTTGGGCGCGGGTGCGGGGCCGGTGCGAGGACGCCGGCGATCCGCTTCGGCCTTGGCGCTTGTCCGCGAGGCGTCCCGGCCATACGCCGAGAGGGTTTCCGGGGTAATGCGCGGCGCGTAAGGCGCCCGGTCCCAGCGGCGCTCGAAGGCTTCTTCGCCCGGCGACTGCGCGCGCTCTTCCGGTTTGCCGCGCCCCTCGGGATATTTCGAGATATTCAGCAAAATACCAATGCCGATCATATTCAGCACCAATGAGGATCCGCCGTACGAGATAAACGGCAGCGGCACTCCGGTGTTGGGGATGGATGAGGTTGCGACAGCGATATTGATAACCGATTGCAAACACACCAGCGTCGTCAGCCCCACCGCGAGCAGCGAGCCAAAGGAATCCTTCGTGCCGTGCGCGATCGAGTATCCTCGCGCCCCGAGCAAGGTAAAAATGATCAGAAACGCAATCGTTCCAATCATTCCCCATTCTTCACCAATGACGGCGAAGATGAAGTCCGTCGGCGCCATCGGCAGGAAGAACTTCTCCTTGCCTTCGCCCAATCCCACCCCAGTCAACCCGCCGGAGCCAAGCGCCAGCAGCGCATGCCATACCTGGTAGCCGTCTCCGAACTGATCCGCTTTCGGATTCATAAAGGACGCGAGCCGGCTCATACGATACGGCGAAGTCACCACGTACCCCGTGACGGCGACCGCCACCACGCCAAGCACGGACAGCATGGGTTTTAAGCGGGCGCCGGCGACAAACAGCATCACCAGTCCTGTTCCGCAAAGCACAATCGCCGTGCCGAGATCTGGCTCCTTGGCGATCAGGCCGCAGACAACCGCCATCACGATCAGCGGGGGCAGCACGCCGAGCTTGAAGTTGCGCATGAGTTTGGGGCCGGCGGAGCAGACCTGCGCCAGATAGATCACCAAGGCCAGCTTCGCTAGCTCCGACGGCTGAAACAGCAGCGAGCCGGGACCAAGCCATCGATGAGCGCCATTTTTGGCGTGGCCAATGTGGGGCAAAAACACCGCGATCAGCAAAAGGACACAGAAGCAGAGCACCGGGAAGGCGTTCTTGCGCCAGCGCCAGAATGGGATGTACGCCATCAGCACCATCGCCAGCGCGCCGATCCCGGCGAATAGCGACTGACGCTTTACAAAATAAAAGGCGTCGCTGTTGCGTGTCTCGATCGCCAGCGCATAGGAGGCGTCGAAGACGGTGACGATGCCGAGGCCGATGAGCATCATCGTCACCAGCAGCAGCATCACATCCATCCGCTGTTTGAACGGTCCGGCCAGAACTGGTTTTGTCTTCGCGATATCCATTACGCTTCCCGCTCCAGCCGCCGCACGGCTTCCTTGAACTGGTCGCCCCGATCCTCGAAGTCTCGGAACATATCAAACGAGGCGCACGCCGGAGCGAGGACGACCACGTCCCCCGCCCGCGCCAAATCCCGCGCCAAATTTGTCGCTGCCTGCAAACTCTCCGCGCGATGTGTCTTCGTGTAACCTACACTCTGCAAAGCATCATCGATCTGAGGCGCCGAACGGCCGATCAGAACGACAGACCGCACATCGCTCGCCCGCACGGCCTCCGCGAGCGTCGTCAGCTCGCCGCCCTTGAACACACCGCCCATGATGACGATCTTCGGCTGCTCGATCGCCTCCAGCGAGCGCGCGAAGGCGTCGGCGTTTGTGCACATCGAGTTATTGATGTAACGCACGCCGCCAAACTCAGCCACCGGCTCCAATCGATGCACGACGCCCCGAAACTCGGCCGCCGCCTTGCGGATCGCATCCCCGGGCAGACCGAATGCGCGCGCCATCAGCGCCGCCGCTAAAACGTTCTCCTGATTGTGCGTCCCGATCAATTTCAGTTCGGAGACTGTGACAAACTCAGAAAGGCGCTCGGCGATATTCTCACGACCAAACGGCTCCACGCGGGCCTGGATCTGCTCCGCGCGCGGATCGCCGAGCAACGAGGCGTTCAGCACCGCTGTATCGCCCGCCGACTGGTTCTCAAAGATCCGCCACTTCGCCGCCGCGTACTCCTCGGGCGTCTGCCGATCGCCATGATCGGGCGTGATGTTCAGCAGCGCCGCGACGCGCGGCTGAAACGTGTCGATCCATTCCAGCTGAAACGACGAAATCTCCGCGACGATCACATCCTCCGGCGCGGCTTCGAACGCCGCCTTGATCAGCGGCATTGCGATCTCGCCGGCGGCGATGTTCCCCGCGACAAACGTCATGCGCCCCGCCGCCCGAGCCATCTCGCCCAGCAGCGCCGTCGTCGTCGTCTTTCCATTGGTGCCCGTGATCGCCAGCATCGGCGCGCGCGCCACCCGGTACGCCGCCTCGATCTCGCTCCACACGGGAACACCCGCGCGCACGGCCTCTTGCAGCACCGACGCATCGCGACGCACACCGGGGCTTGTGATCAGACAATCCAATTCCACGTAGTCCACCGCGACGCCGCCCAAACACGGCTCAATCCCCAGCGCCCGCGCCGCCTGGACAGCATCCACAAGCTCAGACTCCGTCTTGCTGTCGTAGAGGCGCACCGTCGCGCCCAGCGCCGTCAGCACCTCCGCGCACGCCATCCCGCTGCGCGCGAGGCCGAGCACGGCGATTGTCTTTCCCGCAAAATCTTTTCTCATAAATCCGTTTAAAGACTCGGCCCCCAGCCCCTTCTCCCGTCGTAACCCACCCCGGCGCTTCGCGCCACCCCTCCCTTGAAGCAGGGAAGGGTCGTTAGGATTTATCGTTGCAGGCGGCTTTCATCCGAGAGTCTCTTTCCAACCCTTCCCTGCTTCAAGGGAGGGGTGGCGCGAAGCGCCGGGGTAGGTCACCAAGTCGCAAAGTGTGGCGCGAGCAGCAGTCCGACGGCCAGTGCGAGAACACCCACGATCCAGAACCGGGCGACAACGACCGTTTCCGGCCATTTCATCTCCTCGAAGTGATGATGGATCGGGGTCCTGCGAAACACGCGGCGCCCGATCGCCTTGCCGCCCGTAAACCGCACGACGCCCACTTGAATAATCACGCTGAACAGCTCCGCCAGGAAGACGAGACTAAACACCAGCAGCAGGATCTCCTGTTTGCCGACGATCGCCATGGCTGTCAGCGACGCGCCGATGGCGAGCGATCCGGTATCCCCCATGAACACTTTGGCGGGATGCGCATTGAACCAGAGGAAACCGAGACACGCGCCCGCGAGCGCATGGCCAAACCAGGGCAATTGCTCGAATCCGGGTGACAAGGTGTAGATGGTCCACGAAATCCCGAGCGCCGCAAACATCGTGAGGCCGCTGAGCAGACCATCCAGACCATCCGTTAAGTTGGTTGCATTCGACAGGCCCATGATCAGCAGCAGCGCGATCGGGTAGTAGACATAGCCAAAATCGAACAAATGCCCGGGCCAAAGCACCACTTCTGTGGTCACCCCCGGTCGGGCAGTCAGATACAGCCAGAGAACGAAGCCGCTGGCGACGATAAACTGCCAGGCCAGCTTGTGCCTGGCCTTCAGCCCTAGCGATTTCCCGCGCTTGACGCTCAGATAATCATCCAGAAAACCGATCGCCGCGTGGCCGAGAAAGACCAGCACCACCGCCAAGAGTTCCGCCCCTAGCGGATGCGGCGCACGGCCCAGCGGCAGTGAAACGATCAGCGAGACCACGACGCCGATCACGATCATGACGCCGCCCATAGTCGGCGTCCCCTGCTTCTTCGCATGCGTACTCGGCGCGTCGGAATTGATGTTCTGCCCGAACTTCAATTTGTGCAGCCACCCAATCACGCGCGGGCCGGTCACGACGACAACGAAAAACGCGACCAGCAGGGCGATCAAATTCTGCGGGGATAACGGCGAGTTAAGCATGGGGCGCCGCCGTTTCCAGATTTTGGATCGCGGCGGCGATCTTTTCCATCGCCATCGCGCGTGATCCCTTCACCAGCACGACGTCGCCGGAGCGCCACGCAAACTCATTCAATGCGTAGGCCGAAGCTTCCGCGCTGTCGGCGAAGCGGCGCTGCGCGCCGGCGATGTCCGCCGCAAGCTCACCCACGGTAAAGAGCGCGTCTATGCCGCCCAGTTCCGAAATCGCTGCTCCCAACCCGATGTGCGCTTCTTTCGACACGTCGCCCAATTCTTTCATATCGCCCAAAAACGCGATCTTTCGGCCGGAGCCGTAGGAAGTCAGCGTTTCCAGAGCGCTGCGCACCGACGCCGGCGCGGCATTGTAACTGTCGTTCAGGACCGTGATCCCTTGGGCGGGCAGCGTCACCACTTCCATACGCATCGGCGGCGGCGCATAGTTCGCCAAAGCCTTCGCGACATCTTCCGGCGCAATCCCCAGCGTCACGCCGACAGCGTAGGCCGCAAGGGCGTTGCCGATATCGTGGCGTGACGGGCTTGGGACTGTCACAGGTGTGACGCCGATTGTGACACGCCATGTTCCATCTTCGAATTGCGCGTCGGTCGCGCGGATATCCGCCCCATCACCGAAGCCATAGCTGACGATGCGCGCTTTGGACTTCGCTTTCAGGCGCTCAAAGAAGGGATCGTCAAAGTTTAGTACGAGAAATCCATTGGCCGGAACATAATCCGCAAGTTCACCCTTGGCGTCGGCGATCGCTTCGCGCGAGCCCAGCAGTTCGCGGTGGTTGTCGGCGATCACGGTGATCAAGCCCGCCGTCGGGTTCGCGATTTGGCATAGATAATCGATTTGCCCGGCGCCGCGCATCCCCATCTCGACAATCGCCGCCTTGTGTTCGGGCGTTAATTGCAGCAGCGCCTTGGGGACGCCGGTTTCGTTGTTCTGGCTCGCCTGCGTTTTCAAGACAAGCCCGAGCGGCGCAAGCGCCGCGAAGAGCATCTCCTTGGTGGTCGTTTTACCGACGCTTCCCGTGACGGCGACGACCGGAATGTCAAAACGATCGCGCCACAGACGCGCGATTTGGCCGTACGCGATCTCCGTGTCCGCGACCACAATCTGGGGCAGCGTACTCTCATCAATCGCTCGCGCGACGACCATGGCGGCGGCGCCCAATTCTTCCGCGCGGGCGGCGTGTGCGTGACCGTCGGCCTTTTCGCTCACCAGCGCCACAAACAGATCGCCCGGCTGCAGCGTTCGTGTGTCGGCCGAGACCCCGAAGAACGACAACGGCTCCTGAGGTTCATGAAGCGTCGCGACCGGCGTCAGCGCCCCCGCGACTTCCGTGAAGGTCAGCTGCATTGGGCCAGCACCTCGCGCGCCACCTGACGGTCGTCAAACGGAATTTTGTGATGGGCGAACTGCTGTCCGCTCTCATGTCCCTTGCCGGCAATCACGACCAAGTCGCCCGGCTGAGCGACCTCGCACAGCGCCTGTTCGATCGCCAGCCGCCTGTCGACCTGGGCGAACACACGCGCGCCGTCCACGCCGCCGGGGATGCCCGTCAGGATCTCCGCGAGAATGGCGTCGGGGTTTTCCGTGCGCGGATTGTCGCTGGTGACGATCGTGATGTCCGCAATCTCGGCGGAGATTTCTCCCATGATCGGACGCTTCTTGGGATCTCGATCGCCGCCGCAGCCGAAGACGCTGATGAGGCGCACTGGATTCAGCGCGCGCGCCGACTCCAGCACGCGCTGCAAACCATCAGGCGTATGCGCGTAATCGACAATCACATGGAAGCCGCGATCGCCCGTTTCCACCGTCTCAAAGCGTCCGGGAACGCCGCTTAGCGCCTCAAGACCATTCTGGATCGCCACGGGAGGCACGCGCGCCGCCAGAGCCGCGCCGGCCGCCGCCAGGGCATTCTGCACGTTGAAGAGACCGCCCAGGCGCAGGCTGACCGGAATGATCACCGTGCTTCCCACCGGCGGCTGATAGAGAATGTCGAACTGCGTCCCACTCGGATTCACCTCGTGGATGCGGGCGCGGATCGTCGCGCTCTCATCGTCCATGGAGTAGCGCAGGACAGATCTGCCTGCCGCTTCCAGCGCCGCGATGATCCTTTGGCCGTACCCATCGTCGCCGTTCACGACCCCGATAAACGTTTTTTCCGGAAACGCGTCGGGATATTCCGTGAAAAGACGCAGCTTCTGCTCGAAATACGCCTCCATCGTGCCATGGGTGTTAAGATGATCCTGGGTCAGATTGGTGAAGACGCCGATATCAAAGGCGCACCCCGTGGTGCGGCCCTGCTGCGCCCCTTCCGAGGAAACTTCCATGACGACACGGCGGACGCCCTGCTCCACCATTTCGGCAAACATCCGCTGCAGATCAGCGGACTCTGGAGTCGTTCGCTCCAGCGCCACGGGCTTGCCGTTGATCACACCGCCCAGGGTTCCGATCATGCCGGTGCGGTCGCCGATGATCCGAAAGATGCTTTCGATCATATGCGCCGTGGTCGTCTTGCCGTTCGTGCCCGTCACGCCGACCAGCTGCAATTGCCGGGAGGGCGCGTCATAAAAGTGAGCGGCGAGAACTGGAAGCGCCGCGCGCGTGTCCGACACGGCGATGACGGGAACGCCCGCCTCGCCATACCAGGCGGTGCGGTCGCTGTTGATCGCCAGCGCGGCGGCGCCGCGCCCCAGCGCCTCGGCGATGAAATCATGCCCGTCGCTCTTCGCGCCCGCGAGCGCGACAAACAAAGCGCCGGGAACTACCTGACGCGAGTCGTAGGCAAGCCCGGCGATCTCCACATCCTCGCCATATCGCTGGCTGTCCGGCAAAAGCGCGGCCATTTCGCTGAGTGTCTTTAATGTCATGATTCCCGTGATCGATCGTTCAATAATTCTGTTCATCTCCGGGGTTTATACCCACGGATTGAATATCCCAGCGGTTTGGTCATTCACCGCATCTAATCTTCCGGCGTGGCGATCGACGAAACGCCGATGGAATCGATGGAGACGTGCGACGGAGCGACCTTCTTCTTGTGATGGTCCGCCCAGTCCACGAGTTCCGGCGCATCAGGCGTCAGGTGCATTTGCAGGACGGCGGTCTTCGCCAGGTTGTGCACGACCGGCGCGGCCACGGCGGCGCCCCAGTGCACGCCCTGCGGCTCGAAAACGGCGCAGAGGATCACCAGGCGAGGCTTGGACAGCGGAACCATGCCGATGAATGAAGCGACATAATGGCCGTTTTCGTAGCCGTGCGGCCCCGATACCTGCGCGGACCCCGTCTTGCCGCCGACGCTGAATCCGGCGATTTGCGCGGGCTTGCCCGTACCTTCCTGTACGACCGTGCCGAGCATGGAGCGGGTTGCTTCCGCCGTCTTGGGATCGACCACTTGCCGAATTAGTTCCGGCGCGATCAGGGTCTCGACATCGCCCTTGCGTGTCGCTTTGATGATATGGGGACGCATCATCACGCCGTTGTTCGCAATCGCGCCGTACGCCGTCGCCATTTGCAAAGGCGTCACCGAAATGCCCTGTCCGAACGAGATATTGGCGAACTGGATCTTGGACCAACCGACGCTTCCCGTATACTTGTTGAACTCATCGGGCGACTTCAGCCATGATTTTTGCTCGCCCGGAAGCCCGCTGTGCGCGTACTCGAAAAACCCGAACGATTGCAGATATTTGTACAGGTTGTCAGGGCCAATCTTTAACCCAAATTGCGCCATACCGATGTTGCACGATTCTTTGAGAACGCCGCGCAGGTCTTCCGAGCCGTGATGTCCATAGTACGGTGGATCCGGAGCGCAATGAATGGTGTGCCCGCCGTACTGCCAGGTGGCGTTACAGTAGACATGGTCATGCATGACATCGAGGCCTTTATTCTGAAGGACCGCCGACGCGGTGATGGTCTTCATAGTGGACCCGGGTTCATACAGATCCGACACAGCGCCGTTTCGCCAGAGCGCCGCCGCCGCCAATCCCTGCTCCTGAGTGAGACGGCCCGGAGGCTTGGGCTGATTGGGATCGAAAGTAGGAGCGTTGGACAGCGCAAGGATTTCGCCGTTGCGCGGATCGAGGATGATCGCGACCCCGCTCTTGGCGTGGTGCGCTTTTACTGCGGCCGACAGCTCCATATCGGCGGCGTGCTGAAGAGCTTTGTCGATTGTCAGCACCAGATCGGCCCCGTTTTCGGGATCTTTCTGAATGATCGTGCCAGGCATAAAGCGTCCGTGCGGATCGACTTCGCCGGTAATCGAGCCCTTTGCGCCCACCAGCATGGATTCCTGGCTGTGCTCCAGCCCCTCCACGCCCTTGGAATCGCGGTCGGTGAAGCCAATCATCTGAGCGGCCAGCGCGCCGTTCGGATAGGAGCGGCGCGTGTCGGGGCCGACGCCGACACCGCGCAGTTTCAGCGCTTTTATCTGGCCGCCCAGCTCCAGCGATGCGTGGCGCATGAGCAGCACATAATGGCGTTTTTTGTTCGTACCGGGGTCGAGGCGCTGTTCGAGGAGATCCGGCTCCATGCCAAGCATGGGCGCCAGCACGGAGACGGCCGCCGCGCGGTCCTCGATTTCCCAGGGGTCGGCGAAGATTTGTTTGGCGGGAACGTTGATGGCCAGAACATCGCCGTTACGGTCCAAGATCTGCCCGCGCTTGGGCAGCAGATCGTTTTTGTTGACCCGGACGGAATCCGCCTGCTCCACATAATATGAGTGCCGGATCGTTTGCAGGTAAAACAAACGTCCGGCTAACAGAAGATTCGCCGCCGCGATCGTCGCGAAGATCGCGATGGCGCGCGGTCTAATGACCGAAAGATGCTGATGCGATGTTGACTGAGTTCGCGCCACTGCTCGTCACCCCTGGGAGCCGTTCGCCCATATTTGTGTTCGCCGGGACAGCCTGGCCGTCTCGCGTAATGTAGCAGACTTGATTGGCGCTGGTCATCATGCCGAGCGTGGTGGCGTGCGCCACGATGCGATCGGGATTTTGAACCTGCGCGAGCTGCGCCCGCAGCGTTTCATTCTCCTGCTTCAGCTGGTGCAAATGGACACGGGCGCTCGACTGCGCCAGACCCAAATTGGTGACGCGGGCGTAGGCGGCGAGGTAGATCACGAGGATCGCGCAGAAGATAGTAGCGCCGGCGCCGGCGACCATGAGCAGACGAGCCTCCGACCGCAGCAGGCGATCGGTGGAATTGCGCTTCCGCGATGGGCGTGTGGAGATCGCGGGCGCTGGCTCCGCCGTCCGATAAGGCGACGGCGCGGCGACCGGCGACATGGATAAAGATCGTTCCGCTCGCCGCGGCGTCGCTGTGACATCGCGCGGTACTGTCACGACTTGCGTTTCCAGCATAGCGTACTCCCTGGCGCCCCGTCCCAACGTGGCAGGTTGTTCTTCAGTCAGCGGCATTGGTTTACAGTCGTCGAGCCACCCGTAGTTTTGCGCTTCTCGCGCGCGGGTTGGCGCTGATCTCGCCGGCGGACGGCGTTACGGGCTTCTTCGTCACCAGCTCCACGATTGCGGGAGGCCGCAGGCCATACGGTCCCTCGCCGGCTCCTCGCCCGGAGAGCCTCGTGAATAACTGCTTGACGATTCTGTCTTCGAGCGAGTGATAGGAAAGCACCGCGATCACGCCGTCTTTACCGAGACGGTCTATTGTGCTTTCCAGCGCATGTCCGAGAATGGACAATTCGTTATTTACAGCAATGCGTAGCGACTGAAACGTGCGGGTCGCTGCGTGCGTATCGGGTGGCCGGGCCGCCACGGGGATGGCCGCATGTACGGTCTCCACCAGTTGCCCCACCGTCAGATAAGGCTCTTCCGCCCGGCGCTCTACGACAAAACGTGCGATCCGGGACGCCCACTTCTCATCCGAGTTGTCACGAATAAGTGTGGTCAGCGCCCGCTCATCCAGCGTGTTCAGCAGATCCGCCGCCGTCCGCCCTCCATGCGCCGTATTCATACGCATGTCCAAAATTGCCGATGGATCTTTAAACGAAAATCCGCGTTCCGGCGTATCTAATTGATGAGAGGAGACGCCCAGGTCGAATAAAGCGCCATCGATCTTATCAATTCCGAGCCGATCCAGAGCCTGCGGGATCTCATCGAACCGCGCGTGGACCGTCGTCACGATGTCGCCAAACTCCGCCAGGTTTCGTCCGGCTTCCGCGAGCGCCGCCGGGTCCTGATCGATTCCGATCATCCGCCCGCCGGGGGCCAGATGCGCCGCCACCGCGCCGGCGTGTCCGCCGGCGCCGAGGGTTCCATCGACAAAGATCTTGCCCGGCCCCGGGGCCATCAGCTCCACGACGGCGTCGCGCAGAACCGGAATATGGTACGGCAGGTCCATTAAGCGATCCCGACCTCACGCGCCGAGAAGCTGATCATTTCATCGGTCAAATCTTCGTTGTACTTATCCCAGGCGATGCGCGCCCAGATTTCAATGCGGGCGCTCGCGCCGACAATGACAACATCGCCCTGTTCACCGATTTTCGCCCAGTCGCGCAGTTTGCTTGGGATAGCGACGCGCCCCTGCCCGTCCACGCTGGACTCCGTCGATGTAAAAAACCGCTGCAGCCTTATGGTGTGCTCGTCGAGCTGGCGCTGCTTATTGAGCGTATCGCTCAGCTGTTTGTATGCGGCTTCCGTATACACGAAGATACAGCCGCCGACTCCCTTAGTCATGTAGAAGCGTTCGCCCAGGGAAGATCGAAACCTGGTCGGAATGATCACGCGTCCTTTATCATCGACGCTATGGTCAAATTCCCCCTGAAACACCACAATCCTCCACTAAGTCACCACTTCCCACCACTTTCGTCACAATCATACGGTATATCAAGGAAAATTGTCAAGGCGTGTTCAGAAATATTTTTCAAGATATTGGGGGCAAATTTTAGCTACATTTCGTTTTACGCACATATGTTCTCCACTAGATATTGATAAATTATGCGAATGACGCCCATATGCAGAACGATTTTATTTTCATGGCGCGTTGCTACAGCGAAATTATAAAATTGGGACGCGCCACCACCGTCACGCCTCAAACGATTTCTGCTATGTATGACAAGAAGTGTGATGCTTCGAAATTCCTTCCCAGCTAAGAGTGAAATGTTTGCCCCCTCGCAAGGGGATCGTGTTATTTACTTTTAAAGCAGGCAGGCAAATGAAAATCGAAGTGAAATTTTCGCCACAAAAATCAGTGCGTATGCGTAATTGCAAGCCCGGTCGCCAGGAAAAATGACGCCATGTCTCGCGAATCGGTTTCGTTGAGACAAATTGTTAAGAAGATTAAAAAAAATTAAATTTTCAACGAAACGGGGATTATCGACGCAATGCAAAAGGCCCTCCCCCATTTGCTGGGAAAGGGCCTTGAACTTTGGAGCTTGTCTTGGGTTAGTGATGGGAGACGGCGTGCTGCGCGCGTTCGATCTGGCGGCGCCGCTGGCGCTGAACCTGGAGCGGCTGAAGATCGACGCATCGCACGGTGACTTCCAAACCGCGAGCGCGGACAGCTTCCGTGACGATCGGCAGAAGCTTCTGCTCGATATAGTCGGCGTACAGTTCGTTGTAGTTGGCAGTCTCCACGGCGGCGGTCCACTTCACGCCGAAGCGGCGCTCGCCCTCAGGAAAGACAAAAATCGTCGGTCCGGTGCCCGTGCTCCACTCCACAACGGCGTGACTGGCGTTGCGCCCCTTCCACGAATCCGCCTTGGCCCGCAGCGCCTCAATATCGTAAACTGGCTCCTGGTGTAACTTTCGCTCCATGCGCGCTTGTTTCTCCTGCAAAAAGTTTTGACGGAGAGTATCTCTCCATCCCGCCCATATTATAGCACACTCACGCTTCGTTTTTGAGGGCGAGCGCGGCAGCGTAGACATCGCGCTTTGAGAGTTTCAAATCCATGCTGACCTGACGGACGGCGTCCCGCTCGCTGACGCCGGCTTCCAAACACGCCCGCAAAGCCGCGAGCATCCGCTCTTCGGGAGACAGCTCGATCTCATCCGGGGCGGTTACCGTGGCGGCGTCCCGGCCGGCGACGACGATGGTGATCTCACCCCGCGCTTCGTTTTTGGTGAAGTGCGCCAGAACATCCCCGAGCGGACCGCGGACGAACTCTTCGAACTTCTTCGTCAGCTCGCGCCCCACGGCGGCGGGCCGGTCCGCGCCGAAGATATCTCGCATGTCCGTGAGGGTCTCGCGGGTTCGGTTCGGCGCTTCATAAAAAACGAGGGTCCGCGTTTCTTCGGCGGCGAAGGCGGCGAGCTTTTCACGCCGGTCGGATTTCGTGCGCGGGAGAAAGCCTTCGAAAGCAAAACGGGCCGGGGGCAGACCGCTTCCAACTAAGGCGGAAAGAACGGCGCTGGCGCCGGGGATGGGAACGACGGTCACGCCGGCCGCAATGGCGGCGCGGACAAGTTCGACACCGGGATCGGAAACTCCGGGGGTGCCGGCGTCGGTCACCAAGGCGACTGACTTGCCTTCCTCGGCTATTTTGTAAACGAGGTGGTCCGCGCGGTCCGTGTCGCTGTGCTGGTGGAAGGAGATCAGTGGGGTTGTGATCTCAAAGTGCGCGAGCAGCTTGAGGGTGTGGCGGGTGTCTTCGGCGGCGACCAGATCGGCTTCCTTAAGAATGCGCAGGGCGCGCAGGGTAATGTCCTCAAGGTTGCCGATCGGGGTCGCGACGATGTAGAGAGTTCCTGGCAAGGCGTTACTGCGCCGGCTTCGGTGCGGGAGCAGCCGGGGCGCCGCCCACGTGGATCTTACCGGCGGGACCGCCCGACGGCGACTGGACGGTGATGGGCGTACCGCCAGGAGCACCGGGACCGCCGAGGTTCATTGCGGGCTGCGGATGGCTCTTCTGATAATCCGTCATCCACTTCTGCTCCTGAGCGACCAGGTCCATCCGCTTCATTTGCAGGTAGCTGCCCATGAGCATCTGGTGGACCTGCTGATCGTCCCACGCTTGCTTCGACGCCGCCTGGAACTGCTCCACAGCTTTATCGTTGTTCTTGTCTTCCATGTACGCCTGACCCAGAGCCATGTGAAGCTGCGCGTCATCCGAGGTCGCCAGCGCCGCAGTGTAGTATGCGATGGCGTCCTTGTTCTGTTTCATCTGCGAGGCGATCTGGCCCAAAAGTACGTTGATCCCCGATGCGCGCGCGCCTTTCGGATCTTTGGCGAGGGCCTTTTTGTAGTCGGCCATCGCTTCCTTCATCATCGCATCGCGCCCGGCCTGATCCTTGGCGCTGCTCAGGCGCGCCAGGGTATGGCCGCCCTCCAGCGCAGGATCGTTGAACGTATACTTGACGGTAGGATCGTCTCTCAGTGTCTTTTCATAATCCTGCCACGCCTTGTCCTGCTGGGTCTGCGTGTACTGAGCGATCAATTCCGTTTTCTTCTTGTCGAAATCCTTCGGGACGTTATCCCGAACACCGTCGAGCTTGATAATGAAGTATCCAAACTGAGGCGACTTCACCAGATCCGGCGTCACTTGACCCGGTTGCAGCGAGAACGCCGCCTTCTTGAACTCTTCCACGTAATTTTTGTTTTGGTCGATCCAGCCATCATCACCGCCGCTGGATTTGGACGCCGTATCATCCGTGTACTGCTTGGCGAGTGCGCCGAAATCGGCGCCGGGCGCCTTGGCCTTCGCCAAAATTTCCTGCGCCTGCTTTTGCGCCTGCTCGTCGCTGCGCTTTTTATTGTCGACCAGAATATGGCGGGTGTGATACTGGCGGTAGGAGTTGCGGACATCCTGCTCGGTGACGGGAGCCTGCTTTTTAACCTTATCCTGGAGCTTTTTCAGAAGAATGGACTGGCGCACGGCGTCTTTGTCCATTCGCTGAGTAAACGTTGGGCCGCCGTTCTTGGCGAACGCGGCGTCGATCTCCGACAGGGTGGCAGTTTTGGAAAGCCCAAGCTTCGTGCGGACGTCGAGCTGCGTGGCGCGCTCTTCCAGTTCCTTCGTCACTTCGTCGTCTGAAACCGTCAGCCCCTGCTTTTCCGCCGCCTGCATCTCAATCTTGGCCTGCGCAAGCTGCTCAAAGCTTTGGACACCCATAATGCCGTCCTGCATGATGCTGGCGGGCTGTCCCATCATCACCTGCTGCTGACGAAGGTTGTCAATTTGCTTATCGTACTCGGACTGCTTGACCTCAAGACCGTTGACGGTCGCGACAACATCATCATCGTTAGAGGCGTCCGAGGAGATCGCACGATTATTGTTTCCGAAACCGCTGAAAGTCGTTATCACCATCGCCAAGGTGACGGCCCCCATCACCCACGGGCCCGTGCGCTTAAACGACTCGCGCATCGTATTCAAAGACATCTTTATTCTTCCTACTTCAGGCATCGCCGCCTATTCGAGATTAATGATTCGGTCCCAGAAGCTTGATCAAGCCTTCCAGGCACTTGCGAGACGCCGCTTCCTTCGTTCCATCTTCATAATGCGTTTCCAGCGAGAGATATCCCTCGTAGCCAGAGTCGCGCAGGGCTTGCACCTGACCGGCCCAATCGATCGCGCCTTCGCCCACGACGGTCCACGAAGGCGTCAGTTTCCCCGTGGGAACAAAGGCGTCCTTTACATGCACGTGCACGATGAAGTCCTTGATCGATTCGTATCCAGTCGGGAAGGGCTTTTCGCCGTCAAAGAAGGCGTTGCCTGGATCCCAAATCGAGCGCAGCGATTTCGAACCGATCTCTTCCAATACGCGCGCGGTCTGCGCGCCGGTTCCAAGATAGCACGAGTGCTCGTTTTCCAGGCCAAGAATGACGCCCTCGCGCTCCGCAAGCGCCACCGGCTCGGAGAACGCGTCGACAATCAAGTCTTCCACCATCGGTGTCAGCGTTCCGCGCTTCCAGAAAGAAAACACACGGATCAGGTTGGTATCGAAGAACTTCGCGGCCGCAATCGCACGCTCCAGCACGCTGATCTGATCGCCCAGGCCGCGCGCCGAAGCGCTGTGCATGGCGCCGAGAGGCCCATCGACTTCCTCGCCCGGGAGGTCGCATTTATAGAATGGAGAAGCGATTCCGACCACATGCATGCCGCGTGCGTCGATCAGATCCTTGGCTCGGCGCCAGTAATCCTCCGGCGCATCCACGATGTTCTTATCCCAAATCTGCCGCAGCTCCACGCCTGTGACGCCGTACTCGGCCATCACTTCCAGCGCATGGCCCAGATCGTTGTCAATTTCATCCGTAAGGACTGCCAGCTTCATTTCTTTCCCTCCGTCCACGACTGCTGTGTTCGGGGCTTCAGCGTCTTTGATCACGGAAAGCGCGCCCGTAAAAACTCCTAATTTTAGCCGAAAGGGAGGTGTTTGTCAACTTACGGCGCTTGGGTACAATTGCAGGAAAGCATGAAGGGAGCAAACGGCTTCAAAATGAGCGATCCAAGACTAGACAAACATAATAAAATCCACCATGAGTTGTTCGATGAAGACACCGCGCAAGTCGGAGCGCTCGGCGATATCGTGGAGGCGCACGCCGGCGACGCCGTCTTCCTGACGCCGGCGGAAAAGAGCGTCGGCGGCGCAGACGGCGGTGAAAGCGATTTTGAAAGCGAAATGCTCTCCACGGATCCGGACGAAGACGCCGGCAACGATCCCTCGGACCGTTACTCCAGCGCCGTGGACGAAAGCGCCTGGGGCACGGACCAGACGGGAACCGTCGAAGGCATCGCACGCGGTTTCGGAACGCATCTACCCCAAGACCTTGGCCGCGATGGATTCCAAGTCGAAGAAATCCCCGACCAGGCACTGCAATATCAAGGCCGCGCAGTCGCCGACGGCGAAGAACTGGACGATTACGATGATGAGGATGAGACCAACGGCAAGTTCGACTCCGAAGAAGCCCTCGCCCGCGCCTCGGAACCCGGCGTGAATGTTGTACAAGGCGCCCCGAACGAAGCCTTCCCTGAGCGTATCCCCATCGCGCAGCGCCATCCCGATTCCACGGACGACGCACTGGACGCCACGCGCCAGATCAAATAAAACTCAGAATATGAACGCCCACAGCCGGAATGCTGTGGGCGTGCGCGCCTTCGTCATTATCACTCCATCCCATCAATCAAACCAGGCCCAATCCATACCTCTCCCAGATGGGCAGTCCTCTGTCTTTGTGCCCATAGTGGTCCAAAATATAAAATGCACGGTCCATAAATCAAATATGGAGCCAAGGCAAAAGAAATTTTACTTGACAGATGGCTCCCTCCATGCTAATATATGAGACATAAGAAGTGACGAGATTACGATACATTTAGATATGAATTGTATTGTTTCGTTATGAATATATCCAAGTATTCCTTATGAATACGATTACAGTCGATTTTTTGTTTTGGTACGCACAAAAATCGTTTAGATCATCGAATACAGACCGTTTGTCCTCTTATGGTCTCACGGAAGGCATCATGGCTAAAGGAGGGCTCATCTATCATATTCGCAAGTAAGAGTTTTTATATATTCGCATGAATAGCAATCTATATATTATCGTCTGATCGTTACGTTTTGAATTGCTGCTGCTAAGTTACTATTTGGCAAACCTGGTTTGACCTGGTATAAAATCAATGGGGAGAAATAAAAAAGATGTTTCGTAAAAAATCCAATTCGACTGCCGGTTTTACTCTAATCGAATTGCTCGTCGTTATCGCTATCATTGCGATTCTGGCTGCAATCCTATTCCCGGTCTTTGCACAAGCGAGAGAAAAGGCGCGCATGATCTCCTGCCTCTCAAATCAGAAGCAGTTGGGACTGGGATTCATGCAGTATTTCCAAGACTACGATGAGAAGGGTCCTTTCAACCGCGTGTTTGTCGCCGGGGACTTTTCCGCAAAAAACCTGACCTGGAAGGACGGCATCTATCCCTACGTGAAAAACGGAGGAATGGCTTACAACAATGGTCAGCCTTACACCACCCATAGCACAGGCGGAGTATTTGTCTGCCCGGATAATACCTCCGTTTGGTCCGACCAATCTCCTGTCTGGTGGGGTATCAACAATCCCAGCTTTACCGGGGGCGCCGGTGGGGATGAAACAACACGGTTTCCCCGCTCTTATGCTGTTAACGGATGGGCGGGTCTTAATGAAACCGGCAACACGGGTAACGGTGGCCGGTTCTGGCCATGCGTCGGAGATGGCAGCTGCGATAAAAATTCGGGCGCGATTTCCATGCTCGACAAACCCGCAGGGACGATCATGATGGCGGAGACGCGTGTCATGTTCCCCGACACTGCTCCCATCTATTTGGGTTACGGCTGTACCTCCAGCGGTATTCCGCAGGGCGGCACTTCCACCTCCTGCATTCAGGGCCATGGAGGCGGAATGACGAACTTCCTGTTCTTCGACGGCCATGTCAAATCGATGAGACCGGCGGCTTCGATCACCCAGGACTACTGGGACGCATACGGCCCAAATGCTTATGCGGCACAGCAGGCCAGTGACGCCGCTTCCGTCGGCAATATCCCGGAATGGAAGTAACAAATCTCAACGGTCACCGGCCGTAACCATGAACACTGGCTGCCCGAGCGATGATGATTGCGGGCAGTCAGTGTTTATTTTATTTCCAATTTAGTATATATGCTATAAATACAATACAGTCCATCTGATAAGGAGCTTCCATGTTTAGAAACACTGTCGTTCTTAACAAAATGCAATCGACGGCTTTGGCGGTGATCTGCACGCTCTCCTGCGCGATCGGCGCACACGCAGCCGGCCCAGACAAAACGCTGGCGATGGATTGCTACAACAATGCGTTTTACAACAGCAACGGAACCTTTTACAACACCAACACCCATTCGACTGGGAATCAGTTCTGGCACTACGCTGAAGAAATCGAGCTGATGGAGGACGCCGCCGCAGTCAACAGCAAATACAGCGGCGCCGTGACCGCGCTGTGCAACGGTTTTCTCGCAACATACGGAACGGACTGGTCCGGCAACACCTTCAACGACGATATCCTCTGGGCCTGCATTGCCTTTGCCCGCAGTGGCAACGCCACATTCAAGTCGTACGCTCTCAGCAATTTCAACAAAGTCTGGGCGCGCGCCTACGACACCAACGTCATCCCCGGCCTGTGGTGGACCACCGCGAAGACATCGAAAAACGCCTGCGTAAACGGTCCCGGCGCGATCGCGGCTTATTTGCTGGGAAACACAACCGCCGCCAACACCCTCTGGACCGGATTCCTCTCCAACTCCCGTGTTTGCGACCTCTCGAAGTATCGCATCGCCGACAACATCAGCAGCAGTGGCGCTGTTGGCTGGGCGGAGTTCACATATAACCAGGGCACATTGGTTGGCGCCGCGACTCTGCTCGGACATCGCAACGAAGCCAAGATGGCGATCCAGGAAACGCAAAGCGCGCTCTGCACGAACGGGATCTTGAACATTGAGGGAACTGGGACAAACGATGCGGCGGGTTTCAAGGGAATCTTCGCCCGGTGGGCCGGCAAGTACGCCGTCGGCGATTCGACATTTAACATCTGGCTGGACACCAATGCGAATCAAGCGTGGGCGGAGCGCAACTCGGCAGGCCAGGTCTGGGCGAACTGGTTCTCCCGAACCTCCGACGGAACGATTTATTCGTGGGAGTGCTCTTCGGGAGCGGCGATGATTGTGAACGCGCCGTAAGAATGGGGAATAGTCGATGGGGAGAGTGGCGCTAGGATGTCAGAGGGTCCGGTTCCAGCGCCACATCTTCGTAAAGGTCGGCAAGTGAAAGCGTCACGCCGATCGCGGAGAGTGTAAATTGTCCTTCAAGCCCCGTCTCTGTATGCACCAGCCAATCGACATCAGCGTGCCGCGTATAAATTTCAACACACGCCGTGATTTGATCGACAATTACATAATGCTCTAATGATGGAATTTGCTGATAAAGGCGCCATTTGACGCCGTGATCTCTGTCCTCGGTCGTTTTCGAAAGTATTTCGAATATCACTGTGGGGTTGAGCAGCGTGTCGTCATAACCGTCGTCCACGAGTTTTATAGCGCCGCAGATAACGGTCAGATCTGCATAAAGATAATTCGCCTCTCGAATGCGAATACGCAGGCCTCCACCTAACGGACGACATGACGTCCGCCGCAGCTTATTGCTAAGTTGTCCCGCAAGATTTATCACGATGGTTTCATGACGATTGCTTGCGCCGGCCATGGTCACGACTTCGCCGGAGATATATTCACTCCGGAGATCTGATGCTCGCTCTGTGGCAAGATATTTATCCGGCGAAATCGTTAGGCTCGACATGATTGTCCCCTATGCGAACCCAAGCACCGGGTGCGGGGTATATGGTTCTTCCAGCGACTGAATCTCTTCCGCCGTCAGTGCGATTGAAAGCGCGGCGACGGCGTCTTCGAGATGGTGTGGCTTGGTGGCGCCGACAATCGGCGCGATGACGCCGGGCTTTTGCAGCAGCCAGGCGAGGGCGATCTGGGCGCGTGGAAGGCCGCGCGCTTCGGCGATGGCGCCGACGCGGTCCACAACCTTATGGTCATCTTCTTCGGTGCGCTTGTAAAGGGTTTTGCCGAATTCGTCGGTTTCGCCGCGCGACGTGCTGGGCTCATCTTCCCAGGGACGCGCCAGACGGCCGCGAGCCAGCGGGCTCCAGGGAATCACGCCGATGCCTTCGGAAATACATAGCCCCATCATCTCCCGCTCTTCCTCCCGGTACAGCAGGTTGTAGTGGTTCTGCATGGAGACGAACTTCGTCCATCCGTTCTGCTCGGACAAATAAAGCGCCTTGCAGAACTGCCAGGCGTACATCGACGACGCGCCGATGTAGCGCGCCTTGCCCGCCTTCACCACATCGTGCAGCGCTTCCAGGGTTTCTTCGATGGGCGTGTCGTAGTCCCAGCGATGCGTTTGATAGAGGTCCACATAGTCCGTGCCGAGGCGCTGAAGGCTGGCGTCGATCTCCGCGAAGATCGCCTTGCGCGACAGGCCCGCGCCGTTCACGCCGGGGCGCATGCGGCCATGGACTTTGGTCGCAATCACCAGTTCTTCACGCGGCGCAAGGTCTTTGATTGCGCGTCCCAAAATCTCCTCGCTGGAGCCCGCCGAATAGACGTTCGCCGTATCGAAGAAATTGATTCCAAGTTCCAAAGCTCGCGCGAGAAACGGTCGGCTTTGCTCGTCGTCCAGACTCCAAGGATGCGCCCCGCGATTGGGATCGCCGTAGCTCATGCAGCCCAAACAGATACGAGACACTTTGAGGCCCGTTTTCCCGAGATTGACGTACTCCATATACCAGTGATCCTTTATCGAGAGATGGGGCTAACGAAAATTCTTGCGTCAGTAAATGAACGCCCCCGCCGCCAAGTTTGTTCCTAGCGATTGCTGTCAATGGACACGGACTGACACATCCTCCATCCGGGTACACTCAATCCAATGAGCGATGCAAAGTTTGACCAAATTCTGCGAGGCGCGGATCCGCTGGAGCGCATCGTGGCGCTGGAGACCGGCGACCGGGATGCGACCCTGTTTATCCGAAACTCCGACGGCGTCTCCCAAATCAGCGCCCCATTTGTCCCCTGGCTGATCACGGACAGCGAGCGTTCGTTTCCCGGCGCCGAGGTGACGGAACTCGAAGGCGAGGGCCATCGCTATCTGACACGCTTTCCCAATGGGTGGCGGGCTTATCAGGAGGCGAAGCGCGCGCTGCGCGATACGCCACAGGTCTCTGTGATGCAGTACGGCAGCGCGGCGAAGCAGTTCCTCATTGCAGGCGGCTATACGCTGTTCAAGGGAATGGCGTTCGACGACGTGGTTCGCATGCAGATCGACATTGAGACGACGTCGCTCGATCCCATGGCTGTCGGCGCCGGCATCTTTTTGATCTCGGTTTCGGACACGCGCGGCTTTCAGACCGTTCTGAGCGGGACCGAAGCGACGATGCTGCGTGACCTGCTGGCGATTGTCGCCGAACGCGATCCCGATGTCATTGAAGGGCACAATTTCTACTCGTTCGACGCGCCATACATCCTGGCCCGATGCGCGGACCTGGGGATCTCCCCCACGTTTGGAAGGCTTGGTGTTCCGGCCAGCGTCGGCATGGAGCGAAACGTCGCCATTGGCGGCAACTCGCGTCCGTTCACTCCCATCTACTTTCATGGCCGGCATATTTTAGACACGCTGTTCCAGGTGCAGCGCTTTGACTGGGCGAAGGCGCAATTATCTTCCTATGGCCTGAAGGAGTGCGCGCAGGTTTATGGCATCGCGCCGCCGGATCGCGTGTATTTGGATCGATCGGAGATTGTGGGGATTTACAAGCAAGATCCGGAGAAGGTGAAGACTTACGCGCTTCAGGATGTGCAGGAAACGGGGGCGCTCGCGGCGCTGGTCGCGCCGACGGAGTTCTATCAGACACAGATGGTCCCGGATACTTTCCAGAGCGTCGCCGTGACGGGCAGCGGCGAGAAGATCAACTCCATCTTCGTCCGCGAGTATCTGCGGCAAGGCCGCGCGATCCCCAAGCAAAAGCCATCCAAGCCCTACCCCGGCGGCTACACCGAGATACGCGTCACGGGAGTGATCCGCCCGATCGTCAAAGCCGACGTCGAGAGCCTCTACCCCAGCCTCATGCTGGTGAACAAGATCGCGCCCGCGTCGGACACCCTGGATATCTTCCTGCCGCTCCTCGCCGAGCTGACCACGCGGCGTTTGGAAGCCAAGCGTAAGCTCAAGACGGCCGGCGAGGATACGCACGAACACCACTACTGGGACGGACTGCAAAACTCGTTCAAGACGCTCATTAACTCCTTCTATGGCTACATCGGCGGCCCGTTCTACTTCAACGACTTTGACGCCGCCCGCCGCGTGACCGAGGCGGGCCAGGAAATCGTCAAGCAAATTGCCGCTGACCTGGAAACGTACGGCTCGCGCGTCATCGAAATCGACACCGACGGCGTGTACTTCCAGCCGCCGGCCAATGTCCGCACGCCCGACGAAGAATACGCCTACGTCGATAAAATCGGTAGCGCCCTCCCCGAGGGCATTCGCCTGGCGCACGACGGCTCCTACGCCGCCATGATCTCGCTGAAGATGAAGAATTACGTGCTGGAGGAGCACGGCGGCCGCAAGATCTTCAAAGGCTCTTCGCTTCGCTCGCGCTCCGACGAGCGCTACGGCCGCCGCTTCCTGAATGACGCCGTCGATCTCTTATTAGCCGACCGTCTCGACGATCTTGCGCGCCTTTACAAAGACCTGATCACAAAGATCGAAGCCGATGAGATGCCGATCGACCAGCTCGCCAAACGCGAGCGCGTCACCGAAAAGTTCTTAAACTCAGAAATGCGCAAGCGCGCCGCCGAGGCCATCAAAAACGCCGATATCAAGCAGGGCGATTTCGTCGCCCTTTATCAAAGATCGGACAAATCCCTAGCACTCTTAGAAGACTACAACCACGACGCCGACACCGAATACTACGCCGCCAAACTGCACAAATTCGCCTCCCGATTGCGCGAAGCCGTCGGCGAAAACCAGTTCGATCTGCTGTTCCCGAAGCCGCTTCCAATCAAGAAGCGGCCCGATCCGACGCAGATGACAATGGATTTGTTTGGGTGAGACGCCGCCGGAAGAAAATATCGCGTCCGGCGGCGCATCGGTTTTAATGAAAGGCGCCGTCCGGCGCGCGGAAGAACTCGCTGAGCAGGTTTGTCGTCACGACCGGCTGCTCGTCGAGGAAGTAGTGGCCGCTGTTCTCGATCTTCAGGATTCGGAAGTGCTTTACCTGGGCGGGCAGCGAAAGCTTCAGCCACTCATAGCCGACCGATCCCAGGCCAAGAACCGGCATCTTCAGATTGACGTATTTCTTGTTGTCGATGATGTCCTTGGGAAAGTTCTGGAACCATGCGCTCCCGGCGTGGATACCGCCTCTTTTCGCATATGCCGCCACGAATACCGCACGGTCGCGGGCGTCGATGGAATGTGAGTCTTTGGTGAGATAGTCGAACGCCCAGTTCTGCACCATGCCGTATCGACCGTCGAGCATCTTCTCCGGCAAATCGGGGACCTGGGCAATGGCGAACCACCAGGGAAAAAGCGGGTGCTGGGCGTCGATCTTCTTTCCGAACTTCCCATACTCCGGGAGGATCGAGATCTTTCCGAACAGTTCGTTGGCATGCGGCACATCCATCACGGCCAGTTTTCGCGTCGCTTCGGGATGGTTTGCAGCGAAGCTGAAAGCGACCATGGAGCCGATGTCGTGGCCGGCGATGTTGACTTTCTTGTATCCCAGGTGGCGCACGAGCTGGTAAACGTCCTCAGCCATCGTCTTTTTATCGTATCCGCCAGCGGGCTTGTCCGTCGCCCCCATGCCCCGGATGTCCACGACGATCACTCGAAATCGACGCGACAGCGCCGGCATTACTTTATGGTATTCCCACCAGGTCTCCGGCCATCCCGGCAGCAGCACCAGCGGAGCGCCCTTGCCGCCCGCGACATAGTGCATCTGTATTCCATTGACTTTCGCGTAGCCGTTTTCGAAGCCCGGCAATGTCTTTACGAGCGCCGCGTCGGAGGTGTCGTAGCGCGCGCCGGCCGCCGCCCCCTGCCCTGACGCGGGGCCGAGCCCCGCAAACGCGAGCGCCGCCGTCAGCAGCACGCCGACGATTTGTTTGCTTCCCAAGAGTTTCCAGTATCCCATGATGTTTCCTTTCGTGGTTTCCACACGCCATCAGTATCCCGGACAGGTATTATCAAAGCATTAGATTTTCGGACCGATGCATTCGTAAGCCCAGGAAAAGGCCATTCCGTCATGACGACTCCGGAAGCCGGCGCGCCGCCGCTCACAATCACCTTCTTTGGCCCAATGCGTGTAATGACGCATGGGCGCCCCGCCCCGCGCCTGCGTTCCCGCAAAACCCTCTGGCTTTTGGCGCTTTTGACCCTGCGCCACGGACGACCGGTTGAGCGGGAGTGGCTTGCGGGAGCGCTCTGGCCGGACGCCGGACGGGACCAGGCGTTCGCCGGACTGCGGCCGATCCTCACCGAACTGCGGCAAACTCTCCAAACAGAAAGCAGCCGTCTGCAGTCCCCAAGTCGCCATACCTTGCTGCTAGACTTAACCGGAGCCGATGTCGATCTCCTCACGTTCGATGCGGCGATGGCGTCCGGCGATTTGCAGGCCATGGAGCGCGCCGTCGATCTTTATCGCGCTCCTCTGCTGGAAGGCTGCGCCGAGGAATGGGCGGAGCCGGAGCGCACTGACCGGGAAACGCGGCTTCTCCACGCTCTGGGCTTACTGTCGCAAAACGCACTTGCCATGGGGAGTCCAGAGGTGGCGGCAGAGTTTTGCCGCCGGGCAGTCGCCATCGATCCCTGGCGGGACACGGCCCAGCGCGAATGGATGGAGGCGCTCGTTCAAACGGGAGACAGCAACGCCGCCCTCCAGGTATACCGAAACTTCGTCGATCTTCTCCGAAGCGATCCTCTTGCAGCGCCCGACGCGCAAATCAGCGCGCTGTACGCGCAGCTTCGTAAGGAAGGACGCCAGCGGCGCGAACCGATGACGGCGGAGCAGAGTGACAAGCCAAAGACACTTCTCCCACAAATCTCAGGATATCTGCCCGTTCCTCTGACCGATCTGATCGGGCGGGATACGGAACGTCGCGAGTTGGCGGCGGAACTGGAGCGATCCCGATTGGTGACAATCACGGGGCCGGGCGGGGTCGGCAAGACGCGTTTGGCAATCGAGGTCGCTTCGGAGATCGCCGCCCGTTTTCCCGATGGCGTGTGGATGGCGGCATTGGAAACTCTTACCGATTCAACCATGACGACGGCGCGCATCGCCTCTCTTCTGGGAGTGCGGGAAGAACCGGGCCGCGCCACCCTGGAAAGCATCACCGATCACTTAAGGCGCAAAAGCCTTCTTCTCGTGCTCGACAACTGCGAGCATCTTCTGGATTCCTGCGCCTGGATCGCCGCGCATCTGCTTCGCGAGTGCGCCGGCGTCCGGATTCTCGCGACGAGCCGCGAATCGCTGGGCGTCGTAGGCGAAACCGCCTGGGCGGCGCCATCATTGTCCATCCCACCCCCGGACGATTTTGGCGGGGAACATGCATCTCCGAAAATACTCTCCCAATACGACAGCGCCCAGCTGTTTGTCGAACGGGCGAAGGCCGCCAAACGCACCTTTACGCTGACGGAAGCAAACTTGCGCTCCGTAGCTCAAATCTGCCGCCGAACCGAAGGTATTCCACTCGCCATCGAGCTGGCCGCCGCTCGTATCCCGTCCATGACGCCCAGGCAGATCGAAGAGCGACTGTCCGATTATCTCGGGCTGCTGACTATGGGCGGCCGGACCTCGCCGTCGCGCCAGCAGACGCTGCGAGGAACACTGGACTGGTCCTATGCGCTTCTGGGCGAACAGGAAAGGCTATTATTGGGGCGTCTTTCCCTATTCGCCGGAGGATGGAGCCTCGAAGCCGCACAGCGCGTTCATCCAGAGGATCCGCGCACGCCGGCTCTTGTCCTCGACCTGCTCAATGCTCTCGTCGGCAAATCGCTGGTCGTCTTCGAGGAAAACGGTCGCTATCGCCTGCTGGAGATGGTGCGCCAGTACGCCGCCGAGCATCTTGAGGCGAGCGGGGAGGCAGCGGAAGTCAAGAACAGACATTGCGATTTCTTTCTCGATCTCGCGGAAGAAGCGGAGCCGTACTTGCAAGGGCGCGATCAGGAAACGTGGATGCGTCTTCTGGACTGCGAGCATGGCAACCTGCGCGCGGCGCTGTCGTGGGCGCGGGACGCCCAAACCCTCCTGCGCCTGACAGGCGCGCTCGCTCGCTTCTGGATTGTGCGCGGATATTATCTGGAAGGCCGCGAACACCTGCGCGCCGCGCTGGAGCGCACCGGCGCACCGGAGGCAACCTCGGCGCGAGCGAAGGCTTTGACTGGCGCGGGCGCTATTTCCTACTTTCAGGGAGATCACACCGCCGCACGAGCGCAGTACGAAGAGGCGTTAGACATTTATCGGAACCTGGGAGACAATCTCGGCGCTGCCAGCGCACTCGCCGGCCTCGGAAACGTGGCCGGAGCTCAGGGACATCATGCAACGACACAGCAGTGCTATGAAGAAACACTGAGCATCCGCCGCGATGCTAACGACAAGCACGGGATTGCGAATGCACTGAACGCGCTGGGGTCCGTATCCCTGGTGCAGGGCGATTACCCCAACGCAAAGACGCGCTATCAGGAAGGGCTGAGCATCTACCGGGAACTTGGAGACAAGTATGGGGCGGCGGCGGCTCTGGCTCATTGCGGCGATGCGGAGTACGTACAGGGAAAATATCCAGAGGCGCGAACGCTCTATGAAGAGAGCCAGACCATTTATCAGGAACTGAACCACCGGCGCGGCGTCGCCGATGCGCTCGGCAGTCTTGGAAATGTGGCGCACGAGACGGGCGACTACGTCTCCGCGCGCACGTTATACGAAGAAAGCCTACGCCTGCGCCGGGAGCTAGGAGAACGGCGCGGTGTCGGCACGCTGCTCAGCCGTCTCGCCGATGTCGCGATCTCCGAAGGCGACGGCGATTCCGCGCGGCGGCTGCATCGGGAGAGCCTGCGGATTCACCAGGAAATGGATGATTGGGGAGGAATGGCGCAAAACCTGAATGGCCTGGCGGCGGCCATGCTGATGCAGTCGCAGGCTTTTCAGGCCGCCAAATTTTTGGGCGCCGTGCATGAACTCCTCGGTAATCGCGGTTCGGCCCCCTCGCTTTATGAGCAGCGAACATACGCGCTTCAAATAGAAGAAACCCGGCAGGCGCTGGGGCCTTCCGGGTTCTCCGCCGCCTGGGAAGAAGGCCGCACGCTCACCTGGGAGCAAGTGACGGCGCTTGGGCTTGAGGATTGAGATTACCAATATTACACACAATGCGCCCGGCGACTGAAGTCGCCGGGTATAAGCTTACGTGAGATCGGTTAATCCCTAGTGATCCGGCGGCTCGTTGGGATCGCCGTACTCGAACTCGGTGGTGGGATTGAAAACGCCCACTTTGATGTGTCGCTGGAATGTCGCGCCCAGATTGACTCCCTCCGCCGTCACATCATAAACGAACTGCTGCATCGTGCTGAGGCGCATTCCGCCGAGAGTGACGGGACGAGTAACTGTGTAGACCGGCCCCCATGGACAGCAAAAGAAGTGACCCAAGCGGGCGCCATGGTTGTCCGTCGTGTATTTGAGATCGCCGCGCGCGAACGCCTCGTCGATTTCCTGCTGGATCATCACGGTCTTTTCCGGATTGGGGTCCAGTTTCCAGAGTTCCTGAATGGCGAGGCGCGCTTTGGGGTCGGCTTTGAACCGATCCCGGCTCGATGGATCCGTCAGAATCCACGGATCGAAGCCAACCTGCCCAGGAAGATAAGGCCGCTTGGTCTGTGGGAGGCTCGGCGGCGAGACGGCGGGCTTCTGAGTGACAAGATCCACCAGCTGCGGCATCGCGATAAACTGCCCGAGACGATAGAATCCTTCGATCGCCTCCTTGATGAACGGCTCGACGCGCTCATGCACTTCCTGTGTCGGGTTGACGCCGTGCAGATCCTCGGCGTACCCCGCCTTGGAGACGGATGCGGCAAGGAGCTGCTGCATGTAATATCCCTGCGACTGCTGCTTGGGGTCCGTCAGCTTGCTCACGTCCGGCAGGAACACCATGGCGGCCTGCGCGTGCTCACGGACGGCGCGCATCGCTTCCAACATGGCGTGCAGGTGCGCGTTTGGACATGGCTCGACTTCGCTCCACGGCGGTAGGTCTGCGGGAACGGCAACGCTCAGCCGGTAGTTCGGGTTGGAGTGCGCCTCCTGCGCCATGCCCACCCAGCCGGCGACCTGGCCGTAGAAGGCCAGGATCTGGTCGGCGGTGATCGGCGGAACAAAACCGACGGTAGCGGGATTGGCCTCGTAATCGGCCTGCAAAAACCGATCTCCCAAGTGCTGAAGCACGAACGCGTTCCAGGCGCAGAGCATTTCCGCCTGCATCGCCGGCAGAACAGTCCAGGGCGTTAAGCCCTCCGCCTTGCACTCCAAACGCCGTGTTTCGATCTGGTCCAGCAGCTCATAAACCGGGCGGCTGGCGCGGCGGTACGCTTCCAATGTATCGGCGGGGATCTCACCGGACAAACGGCTCAGTAACTTTCCCCACACAGAATGCTGTGTCATCAAGAATTCCTTCAATTAATATCTTCACGCATAAGCGTGTGAATTCAATATGACAGCCAGGCGTCATAAAAGTTGCATTTTGTTATTTGGCGACAGGCTTGTTAAACCCCTGTTCGCCAAGCCAGTAGAGAAGATCGGCCGTCCACGGATGCGCATGCGCAAATGGCGGCGTATCGTCACCGAGTCCCATGCCGTGGCCGCCGCGCTGGTAGACGTGCAGGTCGAACGGCACATGGTTCTTTCGGAGCGCCTGCGCGAACATCAGGCTGTTTTCCACGGGGACAACCGTATCTTCCATCGTGGACCACACAAAACATGGCGGCGTTTGCGGAGTCACTTGCAGTTCGCTGGACATCCGCTCGATCGCCGCCTGGTCGGCGCCAACGCCCAGCAGGTTGTCACGGCTTCCTTCATGGGCGAAAGGCTTGGTCAGGGTGATGACCGCGTAACACAGAACACCCAGATCGGGCCGGGAGCCTTGCTGCTCAATCGGGTCCTTGGACTTCGCATCGCCGCTGTCGAAGTGCGTCAGAAGACTGGAGGCCAGATGTCCCCCGGCGGACGATCCCATCACCCCTACCCGATGCGGATCGACTTTCCACTCCACGGCGCGTGAACGGATCGTGCGGATGGCCCGCGATGCATCCCCCAGCTCAATCGGATCGTGGTAACCATGCGATCCCACGCGATACAGCAGCACGAACGCCGCGATCCCGTGCTGGTTGAGCCACTGGGCGTACGCCTTCCCCTCATGATCCATCACCACGCCGCTGTACCCGCCGCCGGGCAGGACCAGCATGGCGGCGCCCGTCGCTTTGTCCGCATCCGGCAGGTAGGGAGTGAGCGTCGGAATGTCGTCCGGCGTCTTCCCGAGCGCCCCCGGCGCATCGCCGGTCCACAAGCGCATCGGCGTTTGCGCCTGCGCGCCGGTCATCAGATTGGTCATGATCAGAAGTCCCACAATCGAAAGAATATGTTTTTTGAATTTCACAGGTGATGGCTCCTCCAAAGATCAGTTTAGCCGGCGCATTGTGCGTAACATTAATCAGCAATCATTAGACGGTAGAGATACCATTCGCTCATTCGCTTGGCGCCGACGCTTTCTTCATACACTTTTTGGGCGTTGACGTTCCAGTCCAGGCACGTCCACTCCATCCGGCCGCAGCCGCGCTCGTGGGCGAGGGCGATACAGTGGCTGAGCAGCGCCTTGCCGACACCCCGCTTGCGATAGTCGGGAAGAACGAACAGGTCTTCCAGGTACAGCGTGGGCTTTGCGAGAAACGTAGAGTATGTCTCGAAGATAAACGCGTAGCCGACGGGGCCGGGCGCGTCTTCAACTTCGGCGAGGTACGCCTCGAATTTGGGACGGTCGCCAAAGCCGTGTTCGATCAGCCGGGCGCGCGCCGCATCGTCGGGCGGCGCCAGGTTCTCGAAATCGGCAAGCGCCGCGATCAAGCACAACAACGAATCGGCGTCGGCGCGCTCGGCGCGCCGGATGAGCGGGGTTTGCATGGGATGGTTGTACCCGAAAGAGTCAACGGCAGGAAGACGAATCCAGCAGCGCCTGGACGGCAAGTTCTAAATCGTCGGTGCAGCGAGCCACCGTGGCGCGCCGGCTCGCGCGGTAGGTATCCCAGTAACGGGCGAGATCGATCGGCGCGCCCACGCGAACGATGGCGCGCCGGCGGCCGCGCAGGCGCGCTTCGCCGAAGACTTCGATCTCCAGGCGACGGATATTATCCGCCATGCGTTCGGGCGTCGGTTTTGAGCGCACATAGTTGTCCTCGACGGCGATCCAGTTGGCTACCCGGTTCAGATCGCGCATCAAGGGTTTGACGCGCGCCGCCTGTTCACGATGCAATTGTTCGCGGTATTGCGTCCGCTCGGCATGCGGATCCTCGCTGGTCACTTCATAAACGCGGTTCATCATCGCACGCATCCGCTCCGGCAGCGTCATCTCCGGCGAAAACTCGTACCCCGTCAGCGCGGCCGCCCGGTCCAGCAGCAGCGTCTTCATGGTTTCCATCCGCCCTGTCAGATCCGCTCCGGGACGCATCCGCTCGGCGGGATCGACTTTGACGCCGTATTCGTCCTCCAAATCGCCGAGCATGGCGATCCCGATCCGCCGCAGACGGTCGTACGAATTACCGGTCGCCGACTCGCGTCCCAGAACCGCGCGCTCCAGCCCCGTCAGCGCTCGATCGATCGGCACGGTCATATCGTCGACGAAGCAGTACCGGACGGCGACGGGAAGCAGCGACACGGTCTCCCCTTCCCGACCCTGCTTGCGCAGATCATCCATCGCCCAGAACGCCAGCTGCGCGACGCCCGACTGGAATGGCAGCAGGCTGTCGTTTTGCGAGTAAACCTCGCCTTCCGGGAAAATCACGACCTTGCCGCCGGTTTCGGCCAGCAAGTCGCGGGTCATCCGGAACGACTCCCGGTCCGCCGTCCCGCGCACCACGGAATACGCGCCGAGCCGCTCGATGATCGTTCCCCACAGCCCGAATAAGCCACTGAAGGTCTCGCGGCAGGCGAGATAATGAAACGGAATATCGGCGGCCTTGGAGAGCGCAAACAGCAGCGCGGGATCGCAGTTCGTGGGGTGATTGGGAGTGATCAGAAGACGGCGGCCGCTCAGGGACCGAAGCAGGGCGACGTCGGCAGCCGAAATATCTACAGTGGACACGTCGCAGCCCCAGCGCAGCAGCGCGGGCAGCAGGCGATACGTCAATCGCAGAAGCGTAGGGTTCAGATGGGGGGGACGAAAATCCATCCCTCCCTCCGCGCGGCGCGCCGCGGCGGGATTGGAGGACCCTGAAAGTGTCATATGGAATTCATTCGCGAATACAGCACGGAGTTCCTTCCGAAATCATGAAATCGTATGTTTTTTGCTGTAAAATACACTACAGAAAAAATTATGTACAAAAATCATAAATGGCGTCTACCGACGGCTTGCCATGAAAGGATATTGATATGACAGCGATTCGCAAGGGAGCGGGGTTTACTCTGATCGAGCTCCTCGTCGTCATAGCCATCATCGCGATTCTCGCCGCGATCCTGTTTCCCGTCTTCGCTAAGGCCCGCGAAAAAGCCCGCCAGACGGCCTGTATGAGCAACCTGCGCCAGCTGAGCCTGGGCTTTATGCAGTATATCCAGGACAATGACGAGATCCTGCCGGGCTCCACGGATATTGGCGGAGGCGGCAATGGGATCGCCGGCGGCTGGACATACTTCGCCACAGTCCATAACTTCGATCCCACGCGCGGCAGCATCTATCCCTACGTAAAAAATGCGCAGATCTACATCTGCCCGAGTGACTCCGACGGTCAAAACGGCCACCAGAGCTACGCGATCAACTCCTGCACCCAGACATCCGCAATCGCTAATGTCAACCAGGGCAAATCCCTGGCTGCGTTCGACAACCCCTCAGACTATATGCTGCTGGGGGAAGAAGCGGATCAAAACAACCCGTCGAAATCCACCGATGACGGCTATCTTTACGGCTCCTCGAACTTCTTCTCTCCGCGTCATACGAACGGCTCGGATGTCTCCTTCATCGACGGCCACACCAAATGGATGCACTACGACACTCTCAACAAGCGCCGCATTATGGACGGAGCCGACGGAACATCCGGGTGCGCTAGCGGCTAGGGAAAGGGACCTCATCTTTACCCAATGCAAAGTCGATACGCTCCTGCAAGGGCGGGTGCGAGAACAGCCAGAACTTGATAAACGGCGGTGGATTGGGATCGGAGAGGTTTTGCTCGGACAGCGAGACAAAGCCGCGCGCCATCGCCGCGCGATTTCCCGTGACCTGAAGTCCGTAAGCGTCCGCCGCGTGCTCCACACGGCGCGACTGCCAGTTTACGATTGGCTCGGAGACGAAGCTGAGGACGCCGAGGATGAAAAAGAGCGCGGGGATTGCGGCAAAGTCACGCGAGTCGCGCAGACGCCAGCGGGCGCCGTAGCGCGCGATCCAGCGGTCGTAGAGCCAGCGCCCCAGCGGCAGCGCGATCAGCAAGCCGACGATGCTTTCCAGAAATCCCCAGTACAAGTGCTTCAGCACATAGTGCCCCATCTCGTGGCCGACAATCGCCAGAACTTGATCCGGCGGCATCTTTTTCAGCGTCGTGTCCCAGAGAACGATCCGCGCTGAGGAGCCGACACCGTTCACGTAGGCGTTCGTCTCATTGGTCTGACGGCTCTTGTCCACCACAAAAATCGGCGCGTTCGGGATCCCAGCTTTCGCCGCCAGCGTTTCAATTTGGGCTTTCAATGGACTGGCCGCCATCGGCGAGAATTTGTTGAAGATCGGGTCGATCAGGATCGGCGATAAGAACATGCCGGCGGCGATCAGGGGAACGCACGCCAGCCACAGAGCCAAAGGCCAGCGGCGCGGGATGCGTCCCATCAGCCAGAAAACCAGCCAGAGAACGGGAACGGTGGTCGCGATATCCACCAGATGCGCCTTCGCGACATCGCCCATCCACGCCCCAAAACTCTGCTGCGACAATCCATAGGCGTGGCTCAGCCAGTAGCCGCTATACAAACTGAGCGGCAATCGCACGATCCAAAGCGTAAGGGCGAACAGGACGTAATACCAGAGAAGGGTAAAAAACCGTCGCTGGGAAAGACGTTCGGCGACTTGCCGCAGACGCGCGGACAGCCCCGTCGCCAGGAGCGCCCAGAGAGCCAGCAATCCGTACGCCGTCCCCACAAAATAAAGGGTGTATCGAATGCGCGAGTAACGATGCATGGCGGGCGTCACATTGGGCGGGCGTACATCTTCGATTGTGGCCGCCTCCGCCGGGGTCAATTTCCCGGATAGGTTGGCCATCTCTGGCGGCGCGGGCCGCATGCCGTTGTGTGACTGCGCGTGGACGGGAATAGCGATACACGCCAGCAGCAGCAAGAGCGCGAATACGATACGCATGGGAGACCTTTCGAACGCGGAGCCGAGCCTTCGGGTACAATTCTACCTATGAATACGACGGAACGGAAATTGGTGTTCGCACCGTGGGGTTCGGATACGTACGGCGATGATATTTTGCTTTTCGAGCACGGCCTGATCTTCGGCCTGGAGATGGCGGTCGAGACCACCGGCGGCATGAGCTTCGCCGATGTTCACGATGTCCTCGGCGGCGCCGACAAACGCGAGCGGCCCGTCCCGGCGATGCACGAGGCTGATGTGCGGATGCTCGCGGCGAAGGCGAAATGCGATGTCTTTGTCGACGGCATGCTCCAATCCAAGCGCGATCCCGAGACCGGCGGCCTGACCGAAGTCATCGTCGCCCTGCGTCTCTTCTTCCCGAAAGAAGACAAGTTTGAAGCGCCCGACGCCCTGCTCTTCCATTCGTTCGTCCCGGGCGGAACGCCCTCCAAGCTGACGCCCGATTACGATATCTTTATCGCGCTGCAATACCAGCTCAGCGAAGCGCTGCTCGCCGCGATGAGCATCGAACCGCCGATCTCGTTCACCACGGACACGCTTCAGGTGACGCCGCGCTGGGACGCCTACGAGCTTTTGCTCAAGGGCAAGCGCCTGACCCAGATCGCCGAAAACAAGCTGGGCTACTACGAACAGGCCCTCCAGCGCGATCCGCAATTTTTCCTGGCGCTCTACAACAGCGCCATGCTTTACAAAACCCAGACCGATTATCATAGCGAGCGCAACCGCCTGATGCGCGCAGCGTCCACGACAACCGATCCACGACTGCTCGGTGACGTCTACTTTGAGCTCGGCCTTTCCTCCATCTACCTTGGCGACACCAAAACGGCACGCAACTTCTGGGAAAAAGCGCTGGAGTACGGCGGCGATAACCCCTCGCTGTATGTCAACATGGCCGGCACCTACGAGCAGGAAGAAAAGTGGGCGGAAGCGCGCCAGCTCAACGAAATGGCGCTGGAGAAGTTTCCCGACTTCCACAAAGCCATCGTCAACCTGGCTCGCCTTCACGCCATGATGGGCCAGCTCGACCAGGCGATTCCCCTCTACGAACGCGCCCTGGAACTCCAGCCCGGCGACGCCCTCCGCCACTCCGTCCTCGGCGGCTGCTACCTTGCCGACGATCGCATCGAAGACGCCCGCGCCCAGTTCGAACTCGCCGTGGAGATCGACCCGGAAAGCGACCCCGGTAAGTACGCCCAGCAGGAACTGGACAAGATGGGACCGGCAAAGGGTGAAAACGGAGATGACGAGGGAAAGAAAAAGAAACGATGGGGGCTGTGGTGAGGCAGATGTAAAATCGCTTACACAGTGCAATCAATTTGTCAAAATCCTCGACTTCATGCCGGACTTACGATATAATTAGAACAGATGCATCCGCCAAATCGCTTTCAAGTCGCGATCTTCCTCCTCGTTGTCTCTCCCGGCGCGATCCTCACCGCAATCTGTGGCTTCTATGTGTTTCAGGACTGGGCGGCGCTGAGCCACGCGTTCCGCAATTTTGAAACCGTGGCCGCCGGACATGGCGATCTGCGTTCGGTGTTTGTTGCGGAGGCGACGCAGAATGTCTACCGGATTAATTGTTTCGCCGATGGGGTTGGCGCGATGATGGGCGCCATCATCATGGCGATCGGGATCGTCGGAATTTGTCTCTGCGGCCGCCCGCATCGAAATGAAATCAAATAAAGAACGCTCACACGCCGCAAACGGGTTTTAAAGGATAATTCATGCAGAAACAGATCAAATCGACCGGGACGCGACTGATGATTGTCGCGGCGGGATTGGGATATATCGCTTCGACCGCAGCTCACGCCGAAGAATGGAAAGCCAGCGAGAAGGCGGCCGCCCAGCTCCAGCCGGCGCAGACGTTCGACGGGTTCTCCGTGCGCCTCCCCGCATCCGCCGCTTCCCCCAAAATCGCTGGGAGCGTCAAGGAAGCCAGCAAGACATACGCCTGGAGCCTGAGCCCATCCGATGGCAAGGGCGGCCTGTTTACCATCAGTACGCGCCCGGCGCCCGGCCAAACGCCGGATCAAATTTTGACGGAGTGGACCGCGCAATCGGTTCTGTCCCAGCTGGATGAAGTCGGCAAATCTCCGGTGCAGACGGGCACGATCGGATCGGATGCTTTTACCCGCCTCTACTATCACGGCCGTGAAAAGTCGGGGGCGAAAAGCATCGTACACGGCTTCGTCTACATCGGCGTCGCGCAGGGACGCGCTTTTATCATCGAAGCGCAGGATCCCACCGATAAGTTCGCCGTGACGCTGCCGAAGACCGAAGCGGCGGCGCTGACCCTGAAGCCCCTGATTGTCGAAGCCGCCAAGCCGGCGGACGGCGGCAAGGAGCTGTCCAGCGACGCGCATGCGGCGGATCTGGGCGACGCCGCCACGGTGGAAGGCTACACGCTGCGGCCGCCCAAGGGATACACCAAGGGCGATCTGCCCATGGGCGATCAGGGCGCGATGATGACGGCGTGGCAGGGGCAGCCAAACGAGATGGGCATGCGCCCGATGATGATCGTGCAGACGGCGGCCGTCAAGAAGTCGAGTACGGCTCCCGTCGAGGACGGCATGGACGCCGCCGTGGAGATGCTGCGCCGCTTCATGCCGGCGGTACAGGTGGAGGCCATGCAGTACGGGACGGTCCACGGCCTTGAATGCGCGCATACGTCGTACACCGCCGCCCAAAACGGGATGAACTTCCACGGCGTGATCTACTCCATTCATGACGGCGATAAGCTGGTCATCGTCGGCGGCATGGACGCCGCGCCCAATTCGGACAAAAGCATGCCGATCATGGAAGCCGCGTGCCAGTCGATTAAAAAGTCCTAACGGCCCGAGCGAGATGATTTGAGCACGCGCGCTCTTAATGGCGATAAAGTAAATATCAACGCCCTTTCC
>NZ_JBDSQY010000196.1:0-11861 GCF_039929585.1 Capsulimonas sp. | reverse complement strand
GAAAACAAAATAGAGACAACAAAAAAACACCCTGAGAGACTGTCGATGTCTCTCAGGGTGTTCGATTTCGCGACTGCGGCGTTTAGCCGCCGGAGCCAGCGGCGGGACCAGGTGCTCCGGGAGCGCCTGGGGCGCCCGGGGCGCCGGAGGCTCCGGGAGCGCCGGCCGGTCCGGGAGGTCCAGGGGAGCTGGGGACGACGACCGTCGTATCCCGCGGCGCGGGAGCGGCGGGAGTCACGACAGTTGTATTCGTATCCGGCGGCGGATTGTCATTGCATCCCGACACCCCGACCGTGACAGCGCCCAGCATCAGGGACGCCCCCACCAGACGCAGCAGAATTCCATTTCTCATATGCATGCACTCCTTAAAAGAGATCAAAACAATTCTCCTGAGCTGAAGTGCTTCCCAGGAAAATCGTAATGCTGGGATATACCCGTGCGCCTGCTCGCCGAAACACTCACCTAAATGTTGTGATGATAATTTTTCGAAACAATAATTCTAGCTGTCTTGACAGATTTAGGAAAATCGATTAAGATGATGATCTAGTCTTCTATAAGAATTGACGTAAGGATGCTGTCGGTTCATTTGTGTTGGCTATGGCGAATATCAAAGCTTTGCAATGTCAGAGTGGTTCTACTAAGAATGTAGATCAGAAACCAGGAGACTCTATGAAGTTAAAGCAGCAGTTACTGTGCGCCGTGGCTCTGGCGCTTGTCAGCAGTCAATCGCTTTCGGCTCAGACCGTCAATTGGAAGGGCCATATCTGGAATGTCAACAACGGTTCACTCATTGGCGACGGGTCCGCAGGCGGACAGATCAGCGGCAGCTCGGGCAATGTCACCATCGACAGCAGTGGATATCTTCATCTGAAGATCAGCGGGTCCGGATCGACCGCCAAGGGAGCGGAGATATACACTTCGGATAGACTGGGGTTCGGAAGCATTTACTATGTGCTCAATGGGTCTATCACTTCCATGCAGAAGAGTGTAGTCCTTTCTGGTTTTACGTACGGCGCGGCGGCTAACGTTGGCGTGGACGGCGAGAACGAACTCGATGTTGAGTTTTCCCAGTGGAACGGAACGGCCGGAAACATTAACTCGGATTTCACTTTCTACCCAAACACGGGGCAAGGGGCTCTCGGAGCCTCGTATGAAGAAAACTTCCTGCTCAATTTGGGCGGAAGTACGGTTAACACGGTCCGTATCGATTGGAGCTCCACGAAAGTGACCGCGAGTATTTGGGCGGGACTGGTCCCGCCGACGGCGTCCACGGGTACGGCTGTGAAGAGCCACACTTATAATGGGAATACAAACACCATTCCACAGTCGGCGTGTCCGATGATGTTCAATTTGTGGACCTTCGGCGCGTATCCCACGCAGGCGCTCGACATCACCGTTCAGGACTTCCAGTTCATTCCCCAGGGCTCCAGTCCGACCACCTACAACATTGCAGCCAGCGCCGGCGCCGGTGGAACGATCAATCCGCCGGGAACGATTGCTGTGAACTCGGGCGCCACTCAGGCCTTTACCATTACTCCCAGCGCCGGTTATTCCATCGCGTCGGTGGTGGTGGATGGAACAAATCGCGGCGCCATCGGCAGTTACACATTTTCCAACGTGACCGCGCCCCACGCCATCAGCGCCAGCTTCAGCCCATCCGGCGTGGACAGCAATATCGCTCCCATCGGAACGGGGTATCTCTGGTCTAAAAACACTACGGCAGCGTCCAACGCCAATCGGGCTGTGAGCGCTGTCGTCAATGACAATAATTTGACGAGCTTTGTTGTGGTGAACCCGGCGGGGGAGGGCGGGACCGCCAAGTGGGAAGGCGCGGGCGTCGTGTGGTCCACGGCTAAGACAATCAGTTCGGCCAAAGTCGTCAATGGCGGCGACGACGGTTACGGGAACGGTTACTTTCAGGCGAACTGCAAGCTTCAGTTCTCGACGGACGGGAGCACATGGACCGACTCGGGGTGGACAATCAGCCCCAGCTACCCGAATAGCAGCGTAGCCTTCGGCAAAACGTACACCTTCAGCGGAACAGCTAAGACGGGCGTGATCGGCGCCCGCATCGTGGGGCAAACCGGCGCGAGTTCCTGGAGCTGGTCCGTGAGTGAGACACAGTTCATCGGGCATTAAAGCGAGTCCGTCTCACCCACGGAAGCCCGCGCAAAAACGACCCAAGAAGAAGCCCTGGCGAGGAATATCGTCAGGGCTTCTTCACGCTGATGCGTTCCGTCCGGGCAGGATTCCCACAGCTGGAAGCAATGGGCTAGTCAAAGGGAAGTCAGCTCAAGCAGACTGGAGGACGCCGACAAGCGCCACTCCTAATCTTACAGCCTGCTTTAGCTTGCTTACCCCTGTAGAACACTGCTTCCAGCTGTGGGACGGGAGCGAGAGAATGAGTGTAACAATTATCAGTCACACCCATGCGTTCCGTCCGGGCAGGATTCCCACTCTCGCAAGACGAATCTCATTCCGACCTTCGCAACAATCCCATTCCCATTTATTCAGGAGTCTTCCCTATGTCACGTCTCGAACTTCACCGTCAGTCCTTCGAACATGAGAAAGACAGTAACCAGAAGATGCTCGCCATGATCGGATCCGTTCCGGACGCCAACCGAGGCGACGCCCGGTTCCAGCAAGCCGTCACGCTCGCCGGTCACTTGGCGGCCTGCCGCGAAAACTGGCTCGATTACATGCACAGCGACGGCCTTCAACAAGCGGCGTGGTTCGACAAGAGCTGCGACCTCGCTACACTGGCGCCGCGCTTCGTCGCCCTTGAGGCCGGATGGACTGACTACCTCGCGCGTCTCACCGAAGATCAGTTGCTCTCGAATTTCGAGTTCAGCGTCGAGGGCGCCGGAACCTATAGCCTGCCAACTGAAGGGCAGATCGTGCAGCTATTCGGCCACGCCTCCTACCACCGAGGGCAGATCGCGCTGCTGGTGGACCAGCTTGGAGGAGAAACAGTCGACACCGACTACATCTTTTGGCTCGTGCCGGAATCCGCGGATTGACTTTCGGCAAGGCTCACCGTGAGGCTAGGTATATGGCTGAGTTCGTCCACTATTGCCATGGCCGGGAGCCGCTCATGTGTCTCGCTGGCTTGCTCTTTTGTAACAGGAGGCTGGAAGGTATTCCCCAGGACATCCAAAAGGCTCAGAATTCCCGCATAGTTCTGGTTTCCGCATTTGGGCGTGTGGTGCAGTCGGTGCAGCCTTGGGCTGGCAATGATCTGGGTGAACCAGCCGTATTCGAGATTCAAGTTAGAATGAAGCAGGACCGTGTAGATCCTCTCCAGCACCACCAAGAACACGATGGGTTTGAGATCGATCCCGAGCAGCATCGCCGGCAGATTGGCGCCGACGATGATGAGCAGGAAATCCACCGGGTGCTGGCGTGAGGTCGCGCTCCAGGTCATATCCACGAGCGTATGGTGAACGCGGTGAAACTTCCAAAGAGACGGCAAGGTATGGGATAAGCGGTGAAAGACATAAACCCAGACCTCGGCCAAGAGGAGCGCCGCCGTCGCTTGCAGCCAAAACGGCTGGCGCCCCACAAGCAACAGCCATGGCTGAGGCAAAAACTGCCTTAGAAAGAAAGCGATCTCGTAGATAATCCCTGCGGCAAGCCAGAGGCCGAACGATTGATAGAACCACAGCGAGGCGAGGTCTTTGAGCTTAGGCCGAGCCGCTCCGTCGCTCTCGAACAATTCCTCAAGCGGCCAAAAGACCAAGGCGCACACGGCCACGAAGCAGAGGCCGCTCACGCCGACCCCTGCCAACTGGTGAAGAAGCAATTCCATTGGCATGAGTAGGCTTAATAGCCACTGACGACGGTACGGCCGCCACGACTAACAGTCGCTCCATTTGCAATCACTTGATAAGTGCAGGCAAACGCGATAAGTCCCACAACGGAGACAGCAATCAAGATCACCATTCTTCGACGATTCATCATAAACCCTCCATGTCACTAGTAACGGCTTCCCATTAAGTTTCGTTTCGTCGTAACCAAAAGAATTTTTGCATCCTCGAATTTACGCTCGTTCAGGCTTAATCCCGCAGAGATTCTTGCTGCGGAGCTATTGAATTGCTGCGGCAAGTCGTGACACCAGTTCATCCGGAATACGCCGAGATAACAAGCTGATTTTCCCTAGCAGACGATGTCGAAGTTCTTCCGAAGGCGGGGGAGCCACGTAGACACGATTGATCGTGGGACGCCATTGCGCTAAGGCATCCAGAACAGCAACGTCCGCAGAACCGATTTCGAGTGCGGAGAGCAGAACATTAAGTGCAAGCCAGGGTGGGAGCCGCAAGGTTGCAGCGGCGAGATTGACTGCTGCGTTTGCTTCAGGGCGGCGCGCCCATAATTCCATCAGCAAATCACTTTCATAGTCGAAGACATGACGATTGAGAAGTTTGGTAGCGGTGCGCCTCACGCCTGGACGATCGTCGATTAACGATTGCAGCACGATTGGGCGAGCACGATCGCCATCTAATGTGGATAGAGACTTGAGTGCTGATTGCGCCTCTCGCGATGATCCATCGAAATACGGAATGAGAAGGTCGAAATCCCCCGCCTTTCCAGTTTCGCCCAATCCAGAGACTGCGCCTTCCTGATGCTTCTGCCCTTCTTGCAGAACCGCGCGATAGTGAGCTGCGAAATCGACATCCCCAAAGAATTGGCGCAAGTGATAACGCGCGCAAAGACGCACGGCCCCGGAGGAATCCGACATGGACTTCCAAAGGGCATCTGCGGCATCCTGCGCAGTCGCCGCGACGCTCGCCCTTAGCGCGTCGGCCCGAAGCTTAGGCGCTGGATCTGAAAGAAACGTCCGACGCAGTGCGGCGGCTTCCATCGGTGCGCTTTCACGCAAGATTGGCTCCCAGCGCAGCGCCCATTGCCGGACGATTATATCTTGGTCACCAGAAACACGATCGATGACCTGCATGTTCGGAACAGGGACAACGCCGTTCAAAACACGACACGCCTCGCGCCGGACGACTGTTTTTCCGGAATCCAGTATGGCGACGAGCGCAGCTTGTCCAGGCTCCCCCAAGAGCATACGATGAATAGCCGAAGTCAAATCCGACAAATCGCTGCGGCGCCCATCCGCCAATCGCCGAACGAGCGCCTCACGTTCGCGAACGTGAGGCAATATCGCGAATCACGCAATCGCTCATGAACGGCGGCGATGGCGAGTTCCCGTACGGGCTCCACCCAATCCGTCGTCCTCCAAAGGAGAAACGGCAGTTCATCGCCACTGTCGATTTCCGAAAGTCCTTGAACAGCAGCATGTCGGACAAACCCATTTCCATCCGACGCCATCGCGCCGAGCAGCCAAGCTCGGTCCGCGCCTTCGGGAAGCGACGGCAAAGAATACGGCGTATTGGCCCGTGCGTGCTTCGAGCCGTCGGTGGCTAGCAGAATATGGCTGAACATGGAGTTCCTCATTTACAGCGACAGAGCGGAAAGGCGTTGATATGGCGGAACTCTGATTGCGCCGAAATGCCGTGGACAAGTTATGAGGATGAGTATAAGCGAAGCGAGAGGAACAAACTATCCTCGAAATGGCCAGTTGTGAGGAAATTTCCCTAAGAACGACGATGTCGAAGAGAGCCACGATGAAAACGCCATGATATCGCAGCGGCTTCGGGCGGTAGAAATACAGAACATCTTGTCAACCATGCCACAAACCGCCAAACGGCGGACGGCGCTAGCCTGTCACCCGCGTATACTTTGGGATACATGTATTGAGGATGCCGGCTCGGATGCCCTTGAACTCAATCTTCAACTCAGCTCAGTTCCTCAAATGGCTCGTCGACTCATCGAAGCAGGCGCCGATAGGCTGGTGCTCTTTAACCGATTCTATCAGCCGATTTCGACGTTTGGAATCTGCTTACGGAGCCTCACATCGTTCTGAGTGACCATCATGATATGCGGCTGCCGCTTCGGTATATCGGGCTGCTCTATGGGCGTCTCGACGCAGACTTTGCGCTGACCAGTGGCGTCCATACCCACGAAGATGTCGTCAAAGCGATCATGGCCGGCGCCAACGCAGCCATGATGGCGTCGGAACTACTGGAGAACGGCGTGGCTTGGATCGGAACGATCAGTAGCCACGTCGGCATATCGGCTGAAACGCAAAGCATCCGGCGTCATCCGCTCCGGCCGTATCAAGAATAATCATGCTCACGCCTCTCGCCTCAGGAATTGCGATAGGCTCCGAAAGGAACGATTTGAAATGGCTCCAGAACATTTAGATTCGCAGAATTTACTCAATCGACGTCAAGTACTCACATACGCCATGGGAACCGGGCTGGTGCTGATTCTTCCGATGCTGCCGAAGCAATCTGAAGCCGTCACGGACCCGTGGATCCCCGCTGGCAGGGCTGGGCGTTTTAAGATGAATCAAGCTCGCCGGGTCCTGCTGCTCAGCGGCGGAGTGGTCTATATCACGCGGATCGGTCCGAATGAACTCACGGCGTTATCCGCGCGATGCCCCCACCAGGGATGCGCGGTCAACTGGGATAAATTTGGAAATCGATTTGTCTGCCCATGCCACAACGCTACGTTCTCATCGACAGGGACAAACACGCGCGGCCCGGCGCGGAGCCCTCTGACGGCTATCCCCACAATTCAAAAGGGGGGGCAGGTGTTTGTCAGCGCCAAAACACCTAACTCAGATATGCCGATACGCACGGAAGAGAGACGACTGCTCTCAAGGCGGCTGGACATACTCTCCAGAGCTGGAGATGGATCATGAACCGAGAGCAAAGCCGAATATGCGCGCTGCCTCATCATTTGCGGCATAACATTCGTTCACAATCGGCCACTTCGTGGATGTATCTCAAAACGAAACACTTTATACTCAGACGGTAATGTGGGTAGTCGCATCCATCGTGTGCAAATGGCGAAGACGATCATTCGCGATGTCAAGACTTGTGCGCCTAGCACCATATATTTTCAAGAAGAGGACGAGACCATGACTTATCAAAGTGTGAATCCCTATAATGGCGAAACCCTGAAGACGTTCGACGAACTCACTGACAGTCAGCTCGAAGCGGCAATGGAGACCGCCGCGACATGCTTCGAATCCTGGCGCAACATCAGCTTTGCGGAGCGGGCGGTCGTGGTTTCGAAAGCGGCCGAGATCATGCACTCACGAGTGGACGAATTCGCCCTGCCAGTAGTCCTTGAAATGGGCAAGCTCGTCGATCAGGCTAGGGGAGAGGTCACGCTCAGCGCGGACATCATCCACTACTATGCAAAGAACGCCGAGCGCTTTCTTGCGCCGCGTCGGCTCGAACCGAGTTCGGGTGAAGCCGAAATCACAAGCAATCCGCTGGGCGTTATTTTCGGTGTGGAGCCGTGGAACTTTCCCTACTACCAACTCGCGCGCTTTGCCGCGCCGAATTTGATGGCTGGCAATGTTGTGATGGTGAAGCATGCAGGGTGTGTTCCGCAATGCGCCATCGCCTTTGAGGATCTGTGGCGGGAAGCGGGAGCGCCGGCGGGCGCATATACCAACCTGCTGATCTCGTACGATCAGGTCAATAACGTCATCGGCGATCCACGGGTCAAGGGCGTGGCGCTGACCGGGAGCGTGGAAGCCGGGAAGATCGTCGCCGCACGGGCAGGTCTCAATCTTAAGAAGTCGACTATGGAGCTTGGCGGAAGTGACGCCTTCATCGTCCTTGAGGACGCCGACCTTGACAAAACGGTCCAGTGGGCCGTCTGGGGCAAGATGAACAACACGGGCCAGTGCTGCGTCGCGGCGAAGCGCTTCATCGTCGTTGATGAAGTCGCCGACCGCTTTCTTGAAAAATTCCAGATGGCGTTGCGAGCGCTGAAACCTGGAGACCCCATGGATCAAGCGACGACGCTCGGACCGCTCTCCACGGAATCCGCCCTGATCACGCTGCTGGATCAGGTAAGCCGAGCCGTCGATAAGGGGGCCACACTCGTGATGGGCGGCAAACGGATCGACCGGCCGGGCGCTTTCATGCAGCCGACGATCCTGACCGATATCGAGCCTGACAATCCGGCCTTTCGTGAGGAATTCTTCGGCCCAGTCGCACTTTTCTTCCGAGTTAAAAATGAGGATGAAGCAGTAGCCCTCGCCAATGATTCGGAGTTCGGGCTGGGAGGATCGGTATTCACGGCCGACATCGCAAGAGGGAAATGCGTTGCGAATCGAATCGACACCGGAATGATGTTCATCAATCATCCGACCTGGACTGCGCCGGACTTGCCGTTCGGCGGCGTCAAGAATTCCGGCTACGGTCGCGAACTCTCCAGCATGGGTATCCAGGAGTTCGTGAACAAAAAACTAGTGCGCGTCGCGTCGATTGACGCGCCCGCATAAACGTTCCTTCCCCATAGCAAGCGAACGAAATTCGAGGTTGTTACGATGAACAGTACAATACCCGATCCGAGCATGGCGGCAGTCGAAGCCTGCGTCACCGTAGCGGCGGTTCACTCCACCCAAGATGAGGCGGAGGAGGCCGTTCGCCGGCTTGCCGAAACGGGTACTCCGATCCGGCATATCTCCATTATTGGGCAAAACTTCGCGACAGACAAAGATATACAGGGATTCTATCGCCCAGCGGATGCAGCGCTGGACGGCGCGGAAACAGGCGCCTGGTTCGGTGGTTTCTTTGGGCTAATGGCGGGTGCGATGGGCTTCTTCGTCTTTCCAATGCTGGGCGCCGTGACGGTGCTCGGACCGATTGCGGGGCTGATAGCCGGGGCAATCGGCGGAGCGGGATTCGGCGCGCTGGTCAACGCGATGGTGGTCGCCGGCATTCCCAGACACAAAGCGCTCAAATATCATCATCGCATTGGAGCAGGTGAATTTCTGGTGATCACTCACCAGATGCCGGAGACGGTGACCGGAGCCATGACCATAGGAGGCCAAACCTATTTTGCAAACCAATTTAGAGAAGAATGGCGCGGCAAGCGCCGCCAAAAGCTTCAGCTTCCGAACCAACGCGGCGCGTCTGCGAGAAAGGGAATTGCGCTTTCGACAGATGGCGAATACGGTGTTGAATGACCTGCTGAAGAAGTCCATGGTTAGAACAAAATGTAGACAATATTAAACTATAAATAAATCAAGGTGTATGTATGGTAGCGCCTTAGACGATGGCGTGAGCATTTTTTATTCATCTAAGCAATACATTATATTCACCAGGATTAGTGGAATAATCAGAATGAACGCACCAAACAGAGCAGGAGCCCTCGTGTCGCAGAACGGTGTAACGTCTTCCTAAGCCTCTTTTACTTATTAATGCGGCTGTACGAACATAGGTTTGTATCTCGTAGCAACTCATCCTGGAGAAAAACACATGGCACTCGCCAAACGAGCAACGACGACAACAACAACAATGGCCGAACCCAGTCGTTTTCTGCGACTTGGGCATGACGGCGATGCCGCCAGCAACCGCGACGTGGAGGTCCAGCGGCGTAAAGCGCGGACCCTTGCAAAGCAGCAGCAGGCATCGGAGCGTGTCGCTTCCGCAACCAATGAGTTAGCGAGCAGTATTGCCGAAGCATCGACCGCCGCAGAAGAGCTTCAGCGGACGATGGACCAAATTGCCTCAGGCGCTCAGGAAGCGTCGAGCGCCTCCGTGGAATCTCAGGCGGCAACGGCGCTCGTCGGAACATCCCTTGCGACCACCCAGAAAAATGCGGAAACTTCCCTCCAGAAAACTCAGGCCCTGCAAACTCTGATGCAGACCCTGGCTGCGGAGGTCGCCAACACCGTTACCGCTGTCGGCGTCGCCGCCGACCGGCAGTCCGCTTCTGTTACGATGATGATTGAATTGGACCAACAGGCCGCCAACATCGGAGATATCGTTAAAGCTGTCGGTCGCATTGCCGATCAGACGAACCTGCTCGCCTTGAATGCGGCGATTGAAGCGGCCCGCGCCGGCAAACACGGCAAGGGCTTTGCCGTCGTTGCTGATGAAGTTCGGACATTAGCCGAAACGTCCGAACGAAGCGCGCAGTCTATTCAGGAACTAGTTCGGCAAATCCAGGGAGACGTTAAGACTATCGCTGAGGCGATCAACCGATCCAGTGAGACAGCCAAGAGTGAAGTTGAAAAAGGCGCGGTAATTACTGAGCAGTTGGAGCAATCCCGGACGGACATGATCCTGATGTTCGAAGGTGCGCAGGAGATCCAGCGTTTGGCCAGAGAGGCAAACATCGCCTGCCAGGAAGCCGAAAAGGGCGCGGAGATAATCGCGACCGCCGCAGAAGAACAAGCTTCTGGATGCGAAGAAACGGTACAGATGGTCCGCCAGCAAACTACGGCTCTGGAAATGGCTGAGCGCGTTGCGCAGGATCTCGCAGGCGTCGCCGAAGATCTCAAGAACAGCACCAATATCTCAAAAAGCGCCGAAGAAGTTGCCTCCGCCGCCGAGGAGCTTGCGAGCTCCACACAGGAGATCAACACGGCAGCGGTTCAAATTCTTACTGCGCTTGAACAGATCAGTCAGGGAGCCCAGCAGCAGGGCGCAGCGGCGCAAGAGTCCTCCGCCGCGAGCAGTCAGATTGAAAAGGCCGCGAGAGTTGCGGAAGATAACGGTAAAGCTGCGTTGGAGAAAGGAGAGGCGCTTACGATTGTCCTTAAAGATGCGCGCGCCAGGGCAGAAGCGTTGATCCACGGGGTCACATCATCTCTCGAGGAGAACATCAACAGCCGAGACCAAATCAACAACCTAGAAACCGTTAGCCGTCGCATTGATAAGATCGTCGATACCATCGCTACGGTTTCAATCCAGACCAACATGCTTGCCGTAAACGGAGCAATTGAAGCAGCCCGCGCCGGCGAGTTTGGCAAGGGATTTGTCGTTGTCGCGACCGATATTCGCAATCTGGCCCAGGAATCGGCCGAGAATGCCGACCGCATCAAAGACATGGTCAAGGCCGTTCAGGACCAGATTAGCATTGTGCGGCGCGATCTCGAAGGTATCGCTGTGACGGGCGCATCCGAAGTCGAGAAGACCAAGAGCATTACCATTAATCTGGAACTTGTCGAAACCGACATCGCCGAAGTGCTGAAAGGCAGCAAAGAGATTGTCGATGCGGCCACTCTGGTGAGTCTGGCTCTTAGCGACATCAAGGTCGGAGTTGAACAGATCGCCGCTGCGGCGACTCAGGCGGATCAGGCGGCGGCGCAGGCCACTGAAGCCGGACGCCAGCAGCTGCAAGTCGCCGGCGCCATGAGCGCCGCAATCGAAGAGATTTCATCCCTCGCCGATGAGCTGCAAAGCAGTTAAGAGAAAATCAATGGAAATAACTGATAACGGCCAAGCAAAATCGGCAAAAGGTCGCCGAAATCCGCTTCGCTCGGAAGTCACGGATGAGTTTCTGGCGGATGACATCGCGATTGCCGAGGGCGCCGATGTGGTCGGCGCCAACCTCGGCGCGGCAGTCGATGGGGACACCGAGGAAGACAATACACGGCAATTCGTCACGTTTATGGTAGGCGATGAGGTATTTGGCCTTCCGATCGTGGAAGTCCAAGAGATTATTCGCCTCACCGAAGTCACAAGAGTGCCGTTGAGTTCGCCAAATCTGCAAGGATTATCGAACCTTCGAGGCAAAATGCTGCCGATCATTTCCTTACGTCGGATTTTCGGCTTTCCAGACGGCGAACATGACGACGCGACTCGCGTACTCGTGATACAACATGAGTCGCTTCTCGGTTTTGTCGTCGATCAAGTATCCAGCGTGATCAGTGTTGAACTCGGAAAAATCGAAGGCGTAGACGGCATCAGAACGACCGTCAATACCGAATACCTATCCGGGATCATCAAAAGCGCCGGCGGCAAAATGGTGATGATCGTTAA
>NZ_JBDSQY010000195.1:0-1649 GCF_039929585.1 Capsulimonas sp. | reverse complement strand
CGGAACGTGTCAATAGTTTGAGACAACTTAGTCCATTATTTTTCGTGTCGATCGTCGCCTAACTCTTCGCCCTCCTTTTGGGCAGGCGGGTTGATCCAGACGGCTGTTGGCAGCGCTTCCGGGATCGGCTGTTTGCGCACGAACCGCTCCGGATGTTTGGCGTAGGCGTGTTTGAGCACTCGCGTTCGAACCGCGAGAACTTGGGCGGCCTGGCCGCTATGAACATTGTGCGGCGTCATCATCGCGATGCCGCTGTGCCGGTGCTGCTCGTTGTACCAGGCGAAGAACGTCCGGCAAAAGTCTTGCGCGTCTTGCTGGCTTCCAAATCGCTCGGGAAAACCTGGCCGGTATTTGAGTGTTTTGAACTGAGCCTCCGAATACGGATTGTCATTGCTGACGTGCGGCCGAGAATGCGTCTTCGTCACGCCAAGGTCCGCCAAGAGAAACGCCACGGGCTTACTGGTCATCGCGCTGCCGCGATCAGCGTGAATGGTCAAGGAGCCGGGCGTGATCCCCTGCGTTTCACAGGACTGGGCGATCAAGACCTTCGCCAAATCCGACGACTCGCGCGGCGCGATCATCCAGCCGACCACACAGCGGCTAAACACATCCATGATCACGTACAGATAGTAGTAAGTCCACTTTTCTGGGCCAAGCAATTTGGTAATGTCCCAGCTCCACAATTCGTTGGGGCCGTTGGCCAGCAGCTCCGGCTTCTGGTAGTGTGTGCGGGCGCGCTGTTTACGCCGCTCCCGCGTCTCGTTTTTGGCTCGGAGGAGCCGATACATCGTCGGCACGGAACAAACATAGACTTCCTCATCTAAAAGCGTGGCGTAAACGGTCGCCGGAGCTTGATCGGCGAACCGCTCCGAGTGCAGCAGATCCAGAATATTCTCGCGTTCGCATGGATTGAGCGCACGCGGCGAGATGCGTGATGACCAAGATGTCTTCAGCTCGGATGCGCCTTGGCCCTCGGAGTAGGTTCGGTAGAGCGCGGCTCGGCTGACGCCCAGCGCCTCGCACACGATTTCGGGCGGCGTTGATTTGGCGATCTCACGAGCGGCTGCCATTAATGAAGAACATCCTACTAACTCTGATCGTCTTCGGGTAGGTCCTCCATATCCGTGAAGTCGTCCAGGCTCATCTCCTGAAGGGTCTCGCCCAGCAAGAGAGCGGCTTTTTTTTGGATGTCAATGATCTGCTTGGCGCGGCCCAGTTGCCGGCGTAATTGCCGCACTTCTCTGGCCAGTTCCGTCTGCGCTTGGACGGCCTCGACAAATGCGGGATCGGATCGGCGCGATCTTGAGACCGGCGTTCCTCCCAGCTGGCCCTGCGCTTTTTGTTTGCGCCAGTTGGCAAGGTCCGAATGATAGATGCCTTCACGGCGAAGCATGGCTCCGAGTTCGCCGCGTTGCTCGCAGGCGTCGGCCTCCGCCAGAACGCGCAGCTTGTACGCCGCCGTGCGGCGCCGGCGCTTGGGAGGCGCCGTAACTTCTGCGGAAACGACCTCAAGTTCTGGTGAGATAGTCTCAGGTTTTTCATGCCGACCATTTAAGGTGTGAGGATCCAACGGATTTGACCATTCTCCGCCCTCGATACGGATTGCATTTAGTGTAGCGAACTGTCTCACTTATTATAGACACAGAGGG
>NZ_JBDSQY010000194.1:0-1835 GCF_039929585.1 Capsulimonas sp. | reverse complement strand
TTTCGGACGAAAGCCCCCTGCGACAACAAAACCTAATACCCTTCCCTGCTTCAAGGGAGGGGTCGGCCGAAGGCCGGGGGTGGGTCATACGCAGCGAAGGTCGGAGATAAGTCACAAACTCTCAAGGAATTATAACTCATGCCCCTCTTCGGCATCGAAACAGAATATGGGATCGCCGTCGAAGGCAAGGGCGCCAGCGACCTCGTCGCGGAATCCCGCGCCGTGGTTCGGGCCTACCCGGGCGTGGCGGCTGGCCCCTGGTACTACCGAGGTGAAGATTCGCGCAATGATATGCGTGGGTTCCATGTCGACAAGCTGTCCCAGGACCCGGAAGACGCCAAGTTCGACTCGCCGGATCACAAGCCGCTGCCAGTGGAAGAGGAGCGCGGGGATCGAATTCTCGTGAACGGCGCTCGTCTTTACAACGATCATGGTCATCCGGAGTATTCGACCCCTGAGTGCCGGACGCTGCTGGACTTGGTCACGCACGACAAGGCTGGCGAGCGGATCGTGCTGGCGGCGGCGCAGGCTCGGATGGAGCACGCCGGTGTCGGCCGGATCGACATTTATAAAAACAATACGGACCATCACGGCTCATCGTATGGGACGCATGAGAACTATCTCGTGAAGCGCAGCGTGCCGTTCGGCGATCTACTGAGCGCATTGCTTCCGTTCTTTGCAACGCGGATCCTTTACGCCGGCGCCGGCAAGATTGGCATTGAGCCAAATGGCAACCCGGGCGTTTATCAGTTGTCCCAGCGAGCCGACTTCTTCAGCGAAGAAGCCTCCGTGGACACGCTGTATCGGCGTCCGCTGGTCAATACACGCGATGAGCCCCACGCCGATCCGCGTGAGTGGCGGCGACTGCATGTGATTTGCGGCGACGCCAATATGTCCGAGTTCGCCACGGCGCTCAAAGTGGGAACGACGTATCTGGTGACAAGCCTGCTCGAAGAGGGCTGGCGCGCGCCGATCAAGCTGCGAAACCCGGTGCAGGCGATCAAGGACGTGTCCCGCGATCCTACCTATCGATGGCTGGTGGATGTAGACGGCCAGGGCAAGACCCCGGCGGTCGATGTTCAGCGCGTGTTCCTCGCCGCCGCGAAAGAGCGGCTGACGGGGCGCGGCGCCGACACTGATTGGACGCTGCGCGCCTGGGAAGAGACGTTGGACGTTTTGGAAAGCAATCCATTGTCTTTGGACGATCGTCTCGACTGGGTCGCCAAACGCGCTCTTCTCGCCGATTACGTCGAGGCCGAAGCCATTCCCTGGAGCGATGAATCGCTGGCGTCGTTCGATCTCGCCTACAGCAATATCGATCCGGACGAGGGACTGTACTACGCGCTGGAGCAGTCCGGGGCCATGGTTCGTTTGACGGATGACGCTGCAGTGGACGCCGCTGTGACAAACGCGCCGCCCGATACCCGCGCCGCCATCCGCGGGGCGCTTGTGGAACGCTTCTCCGAGAATATCGGCGTCGCAAGCTGGAACAAAGTCGTCCTGCGCAGCGGTGAAGAATCGTGGGGCGCCGATCTGGATCCCTATGTGACGCCTGAAGACGTCGCCCCGGAACTGGCGCGCATCATCGCCGCTCCGGATCTCAATGCTCTGCTGCGGCGATATCGCGAACAGAGCCAAAAGTAACTTGCATTTCTCACGCGTCTTTGACAATTGGTCGAGCGTGTGTGACCTATAACGAAGGAGAACGCTATGCCGACAATGGATGACGATCGCGCAACCCGCCCCGCCGGTCCCGTCGACCCACTCCGCAAGGAAGGCGACGAAAAGGGACCAACAAAGCCCGACGTTGAGCGCCCCGACCGCAGCGACCTGCT
>NZ_JBDSQY010000193.1:0-6373 GCF_039929585.1 Capsulimonas sp. | reverse complement strand
GCAATTTGACGCCTGCCCTGGTCCACGCCGAACCGCACCGATTGCAAAGAAAACGATGACGAACGAAAGGACACAATCCACCTTAAAAAAGCCTCTCAAACTGTCTTGACAAATGGGACCACTATAGTCATGGCGCGCATGGTCTGTTCAACTACTCCTATCAGAATGTGACGGGGCAGAACGGCGCGCAGATCGATTATTCACCGCATCACAAGGTGAATTTGGTGCTGAATACGGACGAGCGCCGGCGTGTGATGGGATATCTCGCGGCGCACTTCGTCGGCGAATCCCAGCAAGCATCGGCTGCGATCCACTCCTACACGACGCTGGATGCGAAGATTGGCTATCGCGTGAACGGCGCGGAGAACCCCTGGACCATTTCGCTTGCCGCCACGAACCTGTTGGATGATCGGCATTCCGAGTATGTGGATACCGTCAATGTGCTCTCGTCCGCCAAGTACGCCGAGGCCCAGCGCCGCACGCTTTGGCTCCGTGTGGATGGGAAGTTCTGACGAACTGCGCATTCGATCGAATAAATAAAACATGGTTATCGAGATAAAAAAAACGAATACGGGGCGCCGAAATCGCCGAATGCTGTGGGGGACGCTGGGATTGGCCGCCAGCCTCTCAGGCGCGAGGGCGGGAGCGCAGCAGCCGAATTCGATCATGGTCGCCAGCGCGAGCGGCGACCGCGATACCTCGGCGGATAATGAGCTTCTGCTCGCGGGTGATTTCATTGTCTTCACCGCCTCCAAAACGGCCCAGCGCATCAGCGATTCACCCGCCGCCGTCACGGTCATTACGGCCGAACAGATCCAGCAGTCGGGCGCCACAACGATTGCTGAGCTGATGCGCTCTGTCCCGGGCGTCGACGTGATGGAGGGCAACAGGAGCCAGGCCAATCTCGCGATCCGAGGCTTCAACAACCCCTTCTCAAATGGAGTGCTCGTAATGATCGACGAGCGCCCAATCAATGTCGATCTGCAAGGCAATGTGTTTTGGAACACGGAACCGTTGCTGTTATCTCGCATTGCGCGCATTGAAGTCGTGCGTGGTCCCGGCTCGGTGCTTTACGGCGCCGACGCATTCGGCGGCGTGATCAATATCATTACCAAGACGCCGCAGGAACTGCTGGCGGCGGGCAAACGCACGTCTGCGACGGCGGCTTACGGGGAGCATTCCAGCACGTTTATCGAGGCGGCGAATACGCAAGGAAAAGCGGGCGATTGGGCCGTGACGGTGGGCGCAGGCTATCATGGGACCAGCGGATTCGGCGAACGACGGACCGGCGATGTGCGCGATAGCGCCCGCGTTCCGATCTTGACCGTGGACGCTCAGAAGCAGATTTCGCGCGGAACACTGACATTCTCCGCCTCCAGCGCCGACGCCGTTGCAGATTTTTCCCCATCGATCATGATCAGCGATATGAAGTGGCGCACCAATTCGCTGATGTTGACCTACAGCGAAAACCAGGGGAGCGCCCCACTCACGGCTCGCATCTATCGGAACTCATCGCGCGCGGACGGAAACGGCTTCGACTTCAATGTCCAGGTCCTGAACGTCGACTTGCAGCAATCGCGCCGAATTTCTAGCCGTCATCACCTGCTTTACGGCGCCAGTTTCCGCCATGGAGAGTTCCAATCCTCCCTGACCGGCAAGGACACGCATCCTCAGGAGATCGCCAGCGCATTTCTTCAAGACCAGATTGAGATCGATCGCATGACCAGTTTGTTTGCAGGCGTGCGCTGGGACCATAACTCCATCTATCCGTCGCAGCTCTCCCCACGCCTGAGCCTGGTGCGTCATCTGCCTCGGAGCCAATCTGTACGCTTTTCCTACGGCTCGGCGTTTCTGGCGCCGACGCAGATCAACAGTTATGAAGACTTTAGCGCGGAGGTCACGCCGGGGGTGTTATTCGAGCAAACCGGCAATATGCACCTGAAACCGCAGAAGGTCGCCAGCTTCGAAGTGGGGTATAGACGAGATCTTGAGCATGGGTATCTGGGCGTCAATCTGTTTCAGAACACCGTGACCGATATCTTTGGTAACAACACGATTGCATTTGCTCCTCCTCCGTTTCCGGAAGGGACGCCGCTTGTGGTCCAGTGGGCAAACCAGGGCAGCGCGCACGCCGCTGGATTCGAGCTGGAAAGCGGCTTCTTATCGGCGCGCGGTATCCATGGATTGCTCAATTACTCCTATCAGAATGTGACGGATGACCAGGGAGAACAGGTCGATTTTTCACCAAACCATAAGATCAATCTGGTGCTGAACACCGATGAGAGTCGCCGATGGACGGGGTATCTGGCCGGACACTTCGTGGGGGAATCGCAGGCGAGGCCCAACACTCTTCGCGCATATACGACGCTGGACGCCAGTATCGGATATCGCGCCGGAAGCGCCGAGGCCCCCTGGAAAATCTCGCTCGCCGCGACGAACCTGCTCGATGATCGGCACAACGAATACGTCGGCGGTCCCTCCTCGGTCTCGCAGCGGCGCACCTCGTGGCTCCGTGTGGATGGGAAGTTCTGACAAAGAAAACGCCTGCGCGGCGTCGCCACGCAGGCGTTTTGGAATCGCGCCACGTCACTTCTTTGGCTGTTCTTCCGCCAGCATATCCGCGTGACGGTGGACCAGTTTCCACTCGTCCTCCTCGCGCCGAAATACCTCAGTAATGCGCAGCTTCATCGGGATTGGGTCGGGTTTTCCCGGCATGCGCACGGTTGCCTTTTGGAAGCCTGTCCAGTAGCCGACGCCGTCGCCGGCTCCCATCTGCAAAATTTCCAGTTCGCTGTCACCGCCAGGCTCAAACGATTTTGCGTCCTTCTCATATCGTGACTGCACGTCCCCAGCGCCTTGAGTAAAGCCGCCGCCAGGACCAAAGAACGTCGCGGGCGATTTTTGCGCCGTCAAGCCGCTCAGCGGTTTCGCGTCTCCGTTCACATAAGCGTTCGCCGCTTTCGCGCGCCGCTTCATGAACTCTTCGAAATCTTTCGTGATCGTGCTCATAAGCCACTCCTCTCGCGTGAATTCGTGGCTTACTTTACCCGTCCGTGATATTCTTTACACTGCATCCGCCGCGAGCAATCCCTGCAAATCCAGACGCCGTGTGTACATCGTCACTTCGCCTTCGGGTGTCAGCGGCCATTGATCGCGCGGCCGGTCCCAGTAAAGCTCTACGCCGTTTCCGTCCGGATCAGACAGATACAACGCTTCGCTGACGCCGTGGTCGCTCGCGCCGTCCAGAGAAATCCCCGCCGCGATCAGCCGTTTCAAGGCGTCGGCCAGCGCCGCCCGCGTTGGGTATAAAATCGCCACATGGTAGAGGCCTGTGGTTCCCGGGGGTGGGGGAGATCCGCCCTTGCTTTCCCAGGTGTTTAGCCCGATGTGGTGATGGTAGCCGCCCGCCGAGATAAACGCCGCGCTGTCCCCCATCCGCACGACTACTTCAAACCCCAGCACACCCTGATAAAAAGCCAGCGCCCGGTCGAGGTTCGCCACCTTCAAATGCACGTGCCCGATGGAAACGCCCGCATCGATCGGCCGCGCCGTGAGTTCTTTCGCCGTTGAGTTTGCCAACTTTTTACACTCCTTCAATTGTCTCTTATCTTTGTAACAATTGGCTTTACAAGCAAGTTCCGAAAATAATTTCACGATTTGAGTTTAAAAAGTGATACGCCTGCGACTTTCCTGCGTCTACGCATTCAGATGAACTCGAAATCACCGGGACAGGCGGGGCAAGGGTGGCGATGAGTATGATGGCGCCGCTGGAATTTGCCGGGGGCGCGCAGAGCGACAATCTGCGCGATCATTCGGACCGCGCGGCTTGTGAGCACGCGGAGACGGATCTGCTGCTCGTCCAGCGCTGCGCGCAGGACGATCCCGCCGCCATGCGTGAGATCGTGCGCCGCTATCAGCCTCGGCTGTTCCGTTATCTCAGTCCCTTGCTGGGTACTCAGGAAGACGCCGAAGAAGCGGTCTTGGATGTGTTTCTGCGTGTTTGGCGCGATGCGGATCGGTTCGAGCGCCGCTCGAGCTTTTCCACATGGATTTACCGGATCGCCACCAACATTGCTTATGACCGATTACGGCGGCGCAAGGCTCTGCGGCGGACGGCGCCGCCGGTGGACTGGGCGGATGTCGTGACGGAAGACGCGGAAGCAGTCGCGCTGGGCAATCTGGAAGCGATGGAGCGATCTCGTCTTTTGGACAAGTGCCTTCAGGAGATGAAAGTAGACGACCGTTTGCTGCTGACCCTGTACTATGGCGAGGAAATGGGTTACGACGAGATTGCTCGGATCACCCAGTGTCCGGGACCGCTGCTGCGGGTTCGAGTAATGCGAGCGCGCCGTCGGTTGCGCGCCGCCATGGAAGCCGCGTCGCCCGAGGAATATGCATGAATTGTCGATATTTGGAATCGCTGGCGGCGGACTGGGCCGCAGGAAAGCTCTCGGCCAATCTCACCGCGCAAATGGAGAGCCATGGCGAAACATGCGCTTCTTGCGCTCGCTTGATGCGGTCGGAAGCACAGCTGCGGCACGCGTTTCGCGACTGGAGCCGTGAGGAAACTTCCTCCAAAGATTTATGGCTGCGAATGGCGCATCGCCTGGAGCCGCGTCGCCGTCGTGTTTTGCCCGCTCCGCGCCTCGTTTGGAGCGGCGCCGTCGCGCTGGTCGTGGTGGCGCTGGTGACGCTGCGGCCGCCGTCGCCGTGTTCTGAACATCCCGTTTCTGTGCCGGTCACGGCGGCGGACACGACGCCTGGAGCCTCTGTTAGTCATGTCGCTTCGGCGGACACGCTGGCTTCCTGGCACACATTGAGCGACGTTTCGACCTCTAACTCGGCTGTGGACGATCCGGCGGGCGGGTCGATGGAAGAAATATGGACACATCTCGATTCGCAAAACAATTGAAACTCGCGAGCCGGGGCGCTGCGGCGTGCCTGGCGGCGACTCTGATCTGCGCGGCTTCCGTGGGAGCGGCCCCAGGCGAGCATCCTGGGATCCGTCTGGTCGATAACGAGACAAACGGCATGAACTTGACGCCGGCGCAGCAGCAAAGACTGACGGCGCTGGAGAGCGCCTCAAGAACGCAATCCGCCGACCTGTTCTCCCAGCTGCAGCAGACCCGGCGCAAGCTTTCGGATGTTTATCGCAAGTACGATCTGGACGCCGTCGCCGCCGCGCGGCTCAACCAGGATTTGAACCGGGTGCAGGGACAGCTGCTCGATCTGCGCCTTTCCGACCAGCAGCAGCTGCGCAAGATCCTGACTCCGGATCAGTTCGCGCAGCTTCAATCATCGATCCAGCGGCGGCCGAGACCGGACGGCGGACACGGCGGCCCCGGAGATCCCAGCCACGGTCATCGGGACTGGACGCCGCATTAAATAGCTTAGAAAATGGCTTTTAACGACCATGGCAAGCTTTCACTCAACACAAACAGGTTCGTAATTCAGACAACAGCTCGAGAAGGATGGAAAACAGCATGAAGCACGCATTTTGGCCCGCGATGGCGGCCATGACGGCAATCGTCGCAATTTCGGCAGTTCACGCGGCTCCCGGAGACGATCGAGTGACGGGGCAGGTCTCATCGGTAGACGCTGCGGCGAAAACCATCACCGTGACCAGCCGTAACTTCCGCGACCCACAGGCGGAGCCCACCACGACCACATTCAAGGTCACCGATGCGACCAAGTACACCGTGGAAGCGACCAAGACCCTTGACTCACTGAAGGTCGGCGATAACATCCGCGTCGGCGGACGCCCCGATGACAGCGGCAATGTCGAAGCTCGCTCCATCACGGTCGTTCCGGCCGGTCAGGGCGGACCTGGCGCAGGACGTCCCGGCGGCGCTGGTGGTCCTGGAGCAGGCGCTCCCGGCGGAGCAGGCGGCCCTGGCGGTCGCGGCGGACGCCGTGGCGGCACAATGGGCGTGATCGCAACGCTCAAGCCCGCTCTGACGATTACGACGGCCGACGGCAAGACCATCACCGTCACGACGACGGCCGATACGCGCATCACGGGACCAGCGGCTGGTTCTTGGTCGGATGTGAAGACGGACTCGTTCGTCAGCGCCGAAGTCACGGGTGACGCGGGCTCTCAGGTCGCCACCACCGTGCGCGTCATGAATGGCATGGGCTTTGGACGTGGCGGCGGTCAAGGCGGCCAGGGTGGTCAGGGCGGTCAGGGCGGACGCCGACGTGGCGGCGGCCAGGGTGGCCCAGCGCCCGCGCCGGTTCAGTAATCACTCCGCAAGCCTAAGATCTCCTGTTACGCACAATGCGCCCGGCGACTGAAGTCGCGGCTAGAAGTGCACGATGTGCCCCTCCGGGCACTCCAGATTGTAACGATTGCGTTTATTTTCTGGGGTCCACG